>NZ_JBIMKV010000017.1:0-91742 GCF_051860985.1 Nevskia sp.
TCATGGCGTTGATTCCCTTGCTGTTTCCGATATCCAAATTTTACCAAACAAGGGGGGTTAATCAGAGAATCCTTAGGCCAAGGGAGCTATTCAATGAGTGAGAAAGAGAGATTTAAGGTGATGAAGGGTCTTCGGGAAGCCGAAGGGGCGTTGGTTTTTTGCCTCGATGTTTTCGGCGACCAACTTGCGGCCAGGGAGGGCTACAAGGGTTTGAAGGGAATGGACGCTGTTTACTTCTATCTTGTCCACAAATTTTCATGGCCACCCTCTCAGGTGAAAGGGATGTCGTTTGAAGATATTCGCTTCGTTCTAACTGAAGAAATGCATGGGTTTGTTCTTCCCAAGGCTGCGCGAGGCCTCTAACTGCATCAGCTACGGCGCGATCACCACATAGCCCATCTCTTCCAGCCGCTTGATCGCCCGGCGCAGCGCCTGCGTAAGTAGTGGCCGTTCATTCCATCGGTAAGTCCGCTTCTCCCCGTCGTAGCCTTCGATGAACTCCACCCGGCCGGACTCAAGATCGCCCTTCAGCAAGGCGCTGACCCGGCCGGATGGGATCTGAGCCACCTCCGCCAGCACAGACGCGGTGGCAGTGCCTTCCAGCTCCAGATGCCGACGCATGGCCTGCGTAGGCGAGATCCGAGTATCGGCGGCAGCCAATCTCCCCACTGCCGCCTGCTGTCTTCCTCCGCCTTTAGGGGTATCGGCGGCCGTCGTCGTACGGGGCTCACGGCGCGAGCGGAGTCGGACTTCCGCAGCTGGCCGGACGCCTCGCGCAGCAACTTCCCGGCCCTCATGACTTCGTGACGTGTGCATGGACACGCTCAGCCCCTTCTATGTATTCGTGACACTGGTGGCACTCTCGCCCTTCGGCCGATTCCCCGGCGTAATGGACACCCGCGGCTGCGGCAGCCCGCGGCCGCCGGCGGCGCCGGGATACGGGTTGTAGTCCTCGCCCTCGGCGTCGACGTACTTCTGCACTTCGGCCGGATCAAGCCCGGCCGCAGTCCACACCAGCGGGCGGGGCACGCCCAGCGCCTGGTGCTTGAGGGCCAGATCGGCGCGCTGATTCGGGGTGTCGGTCTTGCGCTCGGCGAATTGCACGCTGAACTCCTCCGCGTCGGGGTTGATGCCGTGCAGCAGCAGCTCCAGCCGGAAGCCCAGTTCGTAGACGAAACTCACGTTGTCCTGCAGCGCATCGAGTTCGTCGAAATAGTCCTGCTTCAGGTCGGCCAGCACGTCGCGGGCGACGTCGCCGGTGTAGCCGAACAGGGCCTTCGGCGCCGGCGCGCCGCTGAAGAAGGTGTCCAGCAGGTGCGCCACGTCGGCAATCTGGTCGAGGTTGGCATCGCCGGCCAGCGCGGTGACGCCACCCTTGCGGTTCAGGTAGTAGTCGGTGGTCACCAGACCCTGCTTGGCCTTGTGGTTCTGCTCGTAGGTCTGTAGCTCGGCCGTGGTGGCGCCTTCCAGCACGTGCACCTGCCGCTGTGGCGCTCGGGTGTGCCGGCGCACCACCAGATCACGCTCGGTCATCACCAGCTGGCGCCAGGCAGTGCGCGTGGCATCGAGGTAAGGCCGGCCGAACGATCCCCAGTTGTCGTAGTTGTCCGGGCGGATGCGTACCAGGTTGAGCTGCCACAGCGGGAACTTGGCCATCGCCACACCGCGCAGCCAGTCCCACTGCTGGTAGGCCGCTGCCGGGTCAAGGAACTGGCCGTTGCCGCCCACCAGCGGCTTGATGGTTTCGGTCGGCATGCGCACGCCGCTGATCACGCGGCGCGCGTCGGTGTCGATGACCCACTGGATCGGCAGATTGCCTTCCATCAGCGCGCCGCGCATGTCGCTTTCCAGCTTCTCGCGGCGGTGCAGCGCCAAGCGCCGGTGGTAGCTGTACCAGATACGCCGCAGGGTCTCGGCCTGCGGGCTGCACTTGAGCATCAGGCCGCCCTTGCACGCGGCCCGGGCGGTGCGTTCGTGGATCTTCTTCACGCGCGGGTCGCGCTGATCCATGTCCCGGATTTCGAGGATCGTGCTGCGCAGCATGAAGCTCGGCTCCATGCGCAGATACAGCAGCTCCAGCTGCTCCTCGGGCGTGGTCCGGAAGCCGGCCTCGGAGGTGTTCGGCGGCGATTCGCCGGGCAGCAGGTTGCCGATGGTGGGCGTCTTCACGGTCGGCAGCGCCGCCGGCGTCGGACGGACGAACGTCATCAGGCGATCGAGGAGGCTCATCGTGCAATCTCCACAGTGGACCCCAGCAGGTCGCTCTCGGACTGCTGCCGGGTGAGGATCAGGGTGTGCACCTGGCCGGTGCCTCGGGTATTCAGCGCGTGGCTGGCCGCGCAGTAGGCGTCGAACACGTCGTCGCCGATCTTCTTTTCCTGCCGCGTGTAGCTGGAGAACGCCTTGCTGGTGGCGCTGGCCACGATGTTCGGCAGCTGCCGCTGCAGCTCGCGCATGTCGGTGCCGGCCTGGTCTTCCGCCGGCAGGTCGTCGGTGTACGGCACCGCCACGCGGCGGTTCTGGAAAGTGGCGCGTACCTGCTGCGCCATCGTGTGCTTGGTCATGCCCTCGAAGCGGATCGGCGCAAAGGCCCACTCGCTCCAGGTCGTGGCGCTGCTTTCGCCGCCGCCGATGTCGCGGCGGTCCACCGTCGTCAGGCCCTGCGCGAACAGGTCATCGTTCAGCGCGGTCAGCATGCCGATGCCGTAGGCGTCGCCCATCGCGTAGTCCGGGCGGAAGTAACGCCAGAAGCTCACCAGGTCGTTCTTCACGCCGGTCTCGTCGGCGGTCGAAGGCCAGGTCTTCACGTAGATCGGCACCTCGAACGCGCCGATCTGCTCCAGCACCACCAGCGCGGACCGCGAGCTGGTCGGGTCCTCGCCGTGGCCCAGGTGGTCGTAGCCGAAGGCCAGCATTCCGCGCTTGCGGTACGTGCCGCCCGGGATCGGCTCCTCGATCCCGATCTTGGCGCGGATGGCGAGCTGGATCGCCGCCCGCACCCAGGCCTCCCAGATCAGGTTCTTGCCGGCCACGTTCCGGCACAGCAGCTGCCGGATGTACTCGTGGGACGGCAGGCTGTCCCGCATCTCCTCCATGAACGCGGCGTTGACGATGCCCATCTCGATCGCCAGATGCACGTCCACGGTCGGCAGCGCGAAGTACTTGCCGCTGGCCACCATGTTGGCCAGCGTGTCCGCGCCCTTGTAGACCCCGGTGATCCGGATGATCGGCTGGTTGACCGATTCGGTACTGGCGCCGAGGCGGCGGCTGGAGCCCAGCATCAGCAGGAAGCGCGAATACAGCCGGTCGGCCGGCATGTCGTCGACCTCCTCGAGGCTGGCCACGGTCAAGTCGCCGCCGTCGACCTGGCTCATGATCCCGTAGCTCGCCGCCACGCTGCGGTTGCTGAACTGGTACCGGGTATCGGCGAACTGCTTTCGGCCGCGGTCGTACATCAGCCAGGCGTCGAGGATCGGCGATCGCCGGACCGCATCAAGGTGGTAGCGAAGGTTCACCTGCGCCTGCGCCTCACGCGGCGCCACCACGCCCAGCTCCTGGTCCGCGTTGGTCGCCAGATACTTCAGGTCCCACAGCTCTTTCGTCGCGGTCTTGCCGGTACGGCGACAGCTGAAGTCCACGGTCGACGGGTGCTGATCCATCAGCTCGCACTTCAGGATCTGCATCGTGTCCAACTCAACGTTGTGCACGTGCTTGTGCCAGGCCGAATGGTCGTCGGCGTAGCGCATCACCTCCCGCTCGGCGATGTTCTGCGCGCGGATCCGCTGGGCGGGGCTGACGCGCTCAGTCACTGGCGCTGCCGTCCTGCTTTTCCAATGCCTGGTGCTCCAGCAGCACCGGATCGCGCGACGCGCGCTGGCGCGAGCGCTCGATCAGCGAGCCCAGCTTCTCCAGCGCGGCGGTCTGTCGCTCCCGGAAGTCGCTGGCCCCGTCGATCGCCTTCTTGTCCTGTTCCAGGAAGCCGGAGACGGTCTCCTGTTCGTCCTTGATCTTCATCGTCATGCCGGAATCGGGCAGCGTCATGCCGTTCCGGTTCATGTACTCGATGATCAGCTTCAGCAGCGGGTGCGCCTCGACTTTCTGGATCGTCCGCGAATCGCCGCTCTCATCGATGTAGCTGGCAATGCGGAGCGTGCCTTCCTTGTCGAATGCCCACTCCGGCGTCCGCAGACTGACGCCGTCCTTGATGATCGTCAGGATCATGTCGTTCGTCAGCTGCCAGACCAGCGCCTGCAGACGCGCCTGGTACCGGTTGAGCATCTTCGGATCGCGCGTCTCGAACGCGATCGTGAAGTCCATGAACAGCTCGGTGCGCTTCAGGCACGCCGGCGGGTTCTTGTGGCCCCGCACCGGGTACGGATTGCAGCCGTTGTTGAAGTGCTCGCAGGTCTCGCAATGCGGGTACTGGCCGGGCCGGGCGGGGAAGTACTGCGCGGTCTCGGCGAAGACACCGTGTTTCATCGCGTTGAAGCGCGTGATCTTGGCCTCCTCCGGCGTCGGGTGGCCCTTCAGGTTCGCCGCCGAAGCCGCCTTGCCGGCCTCGGTCTTCGGCCCGGTCGCATTCCCCCAGGCCTTCGCCAGGTTCACTTCCCAGGCCACCTGTTCGGCCTCGGCACCGCAGCTGCGGCAGCCGGAAAAATAGGCGGTCGGCAAGAACTCCCGCTCCGGCCGGGGCTCGGTCCGGGTCGGCAAAGCCTCGAACCGAAGTCCGCAGGCCCTGCAATGGAAATGTAGTTCGCTCGACCTATCCGTCACGTCACCCGCCTCAGATCCACAGGAAGCACCAGCATCAACTTCCGGGTTCTAAGGTCGGCAAGCTCGGGGAGCCATCTTCTGGCGGTAGCAGTCCGCTTCATCGGCAGTATCAGGAACCCGGCCCGGCGCCGGGTTTTTTGTGTCTGTCATTCTGCGCGCGATGACAGCAGCGCCGTGTCTGGATCAGCGTGCGCGGGCAAGGGCGGTCACCACTTCGAAGTAGGGTGGCCTTGGATCACGCGAGGTGATCCGGCAGGACTCGACGATGAAACCGGCGCCGCGCAGCCAGCTGTCGAGGGTTTCCGCCGTGGTGCCGAGATTGACGTGATCGTAGGCCTGCATTGCCGCTTCATGGCGGTGAGCGCCGAGCGTGGCGACGACCAGACGCCCGCCCGGGCGCAGGCAGCGTCGGGCCTCGGCCAGCACCCGTTGCGGCTGCCGCGCGTAGCTCAGCGCGTGCATCAGGAACACGTGATCGAAGCTCGCGTCGTGAAACGGCAGGCTGTCCATGTCGGCCTGCGTGAAGGCGACGTTGGCGAGCGTGCCGATGCGCTTGCGCGCGGCCGCCAGCACCTTGGTGCTGATGTCGACGCAGGCGACGCTGGTGGACCGCTCGGCGATCAGTTCGGCCATCACCCCGTCGCCGGAGGCGATGTCGAGCACGTCGCCGAGATCGAGCAGGCCGATCAGCGCGCGCGCCGTGGCTTCCCAGGTACGGCCCGGCGAGTAGTGCAATTCCATGCGGCCGGCGACCGATTCCGCCCAGGTCTGGCCGTGCTTGCGTACGCGCACCACTTCACTGGCGCGCTCACGATCGACGCGCGCCTGGGGATCATCGAGGCGTTCGCGCATCACCGTCCACAGTTCGGCGGCCCGGCCGCGATCCGGACTCAGGCTGTACTGCGCGCCACTGCCGTTGCGGCTGGTCTGCACCAGACCCGCCCGCTTGAGCTTGGCCAGATGGGTGGAGACGCGGCTCTGAGCAAGACCGGTGATCTCGGTCAGTTCCGCTACCGACAGCTGGTGCGCTTCCAGCAGCAGCAGCAGGCGCAGCCGGCTGGCGTCGGCCAGCAGACGCCACAGCTCGGTGCTTTGCGCGATGCTGAGTTTCATGCGGCGGTCAGGCTCCAGGTGCTGGCGTGCGGGCAATGAAAAAGCCTGCCGACGGCCTGTCGGCAGGCTTGCTGGGAAGCGGCGCGGGCCGGCGCTGTCAGCCCTGCGACTTCACGGCATCGACCGCGCTGTTGACGGCTGCGCTGACCGCTGCCGATGCCTCGTCGACCTTGGCCTTGGCGGCGCCGACCGCGGCGCTGGCGGTTTCGCTGACCGTGGCGGCGGCCTGGGTGACGACCTTCTTGGCGGCGCTGGTGGCGCGGCTGGCGCGCGAATTCGGCGATGGCGTCGGGACTGCGCGGGCCACGACCTTCTTGGCTTCGGCCACCGTGGTCTTGGCAGCGGATTCAACGGTCTTCTCGACCGACTTCGCTGCCTTGACGACCTTCTTCTCGACCGCCTTCGCGGTCTTCTTGACCGCCTTAACTTCCGCCTTGACGACTTTTTCGATCTTCTTCGCTTCGGCCTTGACGTCCTTCTTGACCGCCTTGACGTCGGCCTTCAACGATTTCTCGGCCTTGACCACCTCGGTCTTGATGTCCTTTTTTGCGGCCTTCACGGTCTCGCTGGCCTTGGCGCCGGCCTTCCTGGCTTCCGCCTTGACCTTCTCCAGCGCTTTCTGGGCTGGCGCGATGGCCTTTTCCAGCTTGGCGACCGACACCTGCGCACCTTCGGCGCTGCCCTTGACCAGCTTGGCCAGCTCGCCGCGGGCATCGGCGACGACGCTCAGCGAGGCGCGGGCATTGCCGATCAGCTTGTTGACCGCTTCCTGCAGCAAATCAGCCTGCTTCTGGGCGGTGGACTTCAGGTCCTTCTCGCCACGGGCGCGTTTCAGCGACGTCACGGCCGCCTTGTAATAGTCGTTCAGCGCCTTGAGCTCGGCATCCGCCAGCTTCTGCACGCCGCCGTAGACGATCTGGTTGGCGTTGCCGAGGGTATCGAGGGACTGCCTTGCCAGCTGCAGCAGGTCATTGATCGGCTTGCTGAACGTCTTCTTTCCGGCCATGTCGCGATTCCCCCGTGCGGTGAACGATGCCGGATTCTAGGGGGGGCTTCTCGAAAGCGTCAAAACTCGGTCGAAACAGGGAGTTATCGGCCGATATTTGCAGCTTGCCGGCTGTTTGCGCCGATGCGCGGCTGGGGTGGCCGATGAAATTCCTGTCGCGGAACCTGCGTATAATCGCAGTCCATACGGCACCGCATGGCGCGTTTGGCGCGTCCTGCGGCCTGCCACGGACAACCCCACGAGGACTCACGCCCCATGTTTGAAGGCAATTCGCTCCAGGTCACGCGGCTCGACGGTGACATCGCCGAGCTGAAGTTCGACCGCAAGAACGAGTCGGTCAACAAGTTCGATGCCGCCACGCTCGGCGAACTGAAGGCCGCCGGTGCGCTGCTCGCCGCCGACACCACGCTCAAGGGCCTGATCGTCACCAGCGGCAAGGACGTGTTCATCGTCGGCGCCGACATCACCGAATTCGGCAAGAGCTTCCAGCTGCCGGAAGAGGAGATCGCCAAGTGGGCGGTGGAAACCAACAAGATCTTTTCGACCATCGAGGACCTGCCGTTCCCGACCGTCACCGCGATCAATGGCATCGCGCTCGGCGGCGGCTTCGAGATGGCGCTGTCGACCGACTACCGGGTGATCTCCGCCAAGGCCGCGATCGGCTTCCCGGAAGTGAAGCTCGGCATCATTCCGGGCTTCGCCGGCACCGTGCGTTTCGCCCGCCTGTGCGGTGCCGACAACGCCATCGAATGGATCGCAAGCGGCGACCAGAAGAAGCCGGAAGCCGCGCTGCCGATCAAGGCTGTCGATGCCGTGGTGCCGCCGGAGAAGGTGCGTGACGCAGCGCTGAAGCTGCTGGCGCTGGCCCAGAACGGCGCCTTCGACTGGAAGGCTCGCCGCGAGCAGAAGAAGGGCAAGCTCAAGCTCGGCCCGATCGAATCGGCGATGGTCTTCGAGACCGCCAAGGGCTTCATCGCCGGCAAGGCCGGCAAGCATTTCCCGGCGCCGGTCGCTGCCGTGACCGCGATCCAGAAGGCCGCCGGCAAGACTCGCGACGACGCCATCCTGATCGAGGCCGCCGCATTCGCCAAGCTGGCCAAGACCCAGGCTGCCGACTCGCTCATTGGGTTGTTCCTGAACGATCAGCTGCTGAAGAAGAAGGGCAAGGCTTACGCCAAGATCGCCCGCAAGGTGAAGCAGGGCGCGGTGCTCGGCGCCGGCATCATGGGCGGCGGCATCGCCTACCAGAGCGCGGTCAAGGGCACGCCGGTGGTGCTGAAAGACATCGCCGATCCGGCGCTGGCGCTGGGCATGGGTGAAGCGAACAAGCTGCTGTCGGCGCAGGTCGGCCGCAAGAAGCTGACGCCGGAAAAGGCTGGCGCCGTGCTGGCCTCGATCCGCCCGACGCTGAACTACGGCGATTTCAAGGGCGTGGACGTGGTCGTCGAAGCGGTCACCGAGAACCCGAAGGTCAAGAAGATGGTGCTGGCCGACGTCGAGGCCGCCGTGCGCGACGATGCGGTGATCGCCTCGAACACCTCGTCGATCTCGATCGATCTGCTCGCCGACGGCCTGAAGCGCCCCGAGAACTTCCTCGGCATGCACTTCTTCAACCCGGTGCACAAGATGCCGCTGGTCGAGGTCATCAAGGGCGCCAAGACCTCGCCGGAGGCGGTCGCGACGATCGTCGCCTACGCCTCGGCGATGGGCAAGACGCCGATCGTGGTCAACAACTGCCCGGGCTTCCTGGTCAACCGCATCCTGTTCCCGTACTTCGGCGGCTGGAGCCTGCTGCTGCGCGACGGCGCGGACTACCAGAAGATCGACAAAGCGGCCGAAAGCTTCGGCTGGCCGATGGGCCCGAGCTACCTGCAGGACGTGGTCGGCATCGACACCAGCCACCACGTCGGTGACGTGTTGGCCGAAGGCTATCCGGACCGCATGGGTCGCGAGTTCCGCACCGCGCTCGACGTGATGTACGACGCCAAGCGCTACGGCCAGAAGAACGGCATCGGCTTTTACAAGTACGAGACCGATCCGAAGGGCAAGCCGAAGAAGGTCGTGACGCCGGATACCTACGCGCTGATCGCCGAAGTGCAGCCGAACGGCACCAAGGACTACTCGGATGAGGAAATCATGGAGCGCCTGATGATCCCGATGATCATCGAGACCGCCCGCTGCCTTGAAGAGAAGATCGTCGACACCGCCAACGAGGCCGACATGGGCCTGATCATGGGTGTGGGCTTCCCGCCGCATCTCGGCGGTGCCTTGAAGTATGCCGATGCCATCGGCCTCGCCAACCTCGTCGAGAAGTGCGCCAAGTACGCGAGCCTGGGCAAGTTGTACGAGCCGACCGCGACGATGAAGGCCATGGCTGCCGAAGGCCGCCGCTATTACCCGCTGTAAGAGACCTTCCCAATTGAACTGTCCGCGCCATGGATGGCGCGGTCTTGTACAGGACGTACACACGGAGAACAGAAATGACTGATGTCGTCATCGTCGATGCCGTCCGCACCCCGATGGGCCGCTCGAAGGGCGGTGTGTTCCGCAATGTCCGCGCCGAAGCGCTGTCGGCGGAGCTGATCAAGGCGCTCATGCGCCGCAACCCGTCAGTGAACCCGAAGGAAATCGAGGACGTGATCTGGGGCTGCGTGCAGCAGACCAAGGAGCAGGGCTTCAACATCGCCCGCCAGGCGAGCTTGCTGGCCGGCCTGCCGATCGAAGTGTCGGGCCAGACCGTCAACCGCCTGTGCGGCTCGTCGATGACCGCGATCCATGCGGCCGTCGGCAGCATCCAGGCCGGTGCCGGTGACATCTTCATCTGCGGCGGCGTCGAGCACATGGGCCATGTGCCGATGGACTACAACTTCGACGGCAACCCGGAGCTGTCGGTGACCACCGCCAAGGCGGCGGCGATGATGGGCCTGACTGCCGAAATGCTGGCCACCGCGTTCCAGCTGCCGCGCGCCAAGCAGGACGAGTTTGCGCTGGCCTCGCACCAGAAGGCGGCGGCCGCGCTGAAGAGCGGCGGCTTCAAGAACGAGATGATCCCGGTCGCCGGCCATGATGCCGATGGTCTGCCGATCCTGGTCGATTTCGACGAAGTGGTGCGTGCCAACGCCAACATCGAAGACCTCGGCAAGCTGAAGCCGGCGTTCAATCCGAAGGGCTCGGTGACCGCCGGCAACAGCTCGGCGATTTCCGACGGTGCCTCGGCGGTGCTGGTCATGAGTGCCGACAAGGCCAAGGCCCTGGGCCTGAAGCCGTTGGCCCGCATCGTGTCGATCGCCTCGGCCGGCTGCGACCCGTCGACGATGGGCCGTGGCCCGGTGCCGGCGACGCTGAAGGCGCTGAAGCGCGCCGGCCTGACCCTCGCCGACATCGACTACTTCGAGCTCAACGAAGCTTTCGCCGCCCAGGCGCTGGCGGTGATGACGGAACTCAAGATCCTCGACCGCATGGATCGCGTGAACCTGAAGGGCGGGGCGATCGCGCTCGGCCATCCGCTGGGTTGCTCGGGTGCCCGCATCACCGGCGCGCTGGCGCACGTGCTGAACGAGAAGCAGGGCCGCTACGGCCTCGCGACGATGTGCATCGGCATGGGTCAGGGCGTGGCGACGATCATCGAACGCCTGCACTGATCGGCACGGGCTGACACGAGAAAGGCCGGGTGATCCCCGGCCTTTCTCGTTTGCGCCACCCGGGTCGGCACAGGCGCGCTCAACGGCTGCCGCGGTGCCGGTACAGGCCCGGGGCACTGCCGGTCCAGCGCTTGAAGGCGCGCTGGAAAGCGGGGCTGTCGGCAAAGCCCAAGTCGATCGCCAGCGCGCTGACCGGCACCGCACTGGTCTGCAGCCGCGAGATCGCCAGATCACGGCGCAGCTCGTCCTTCAGCTGCTGGAACGCCGTGCCTTCTTGCGCCAGCCGCCGCTGCAGGGTGGCGGTCGACATGTGCAGTGCAGCGGCGCAGGCCGCCAGCCCCGGCCAGGCCGGCTGGCCGTGCTGCAGGTGCTGGCGCAGGCGGCCGGTCACGCTGTCGGCTCCGTGACGCGGCACGATCACCTGGCCCTGGGCGTCGCGCAGGAATTCGCGCAGCGCCGTTTCGTCGCGGCGGACCGGCTGCTTCAGCACGGCGGCCTCGAACCACATCGCCGACAGCGGCTGCCGGAAGCGCAGCGGCGCCGTGAACACCGGGCCGTAGCTGCCGGCGTAGGCCGGCGCATCGAAGGCGAAATCGAAGCGCGCGGCCGGCAGACGGCCGCCGGCCAGCCAGGCCAGCAGACGCCAGAACACGCGCAGGCTCAGCTCGTGGAAGAACGGCAGCTGGCCGGCGCCGGGATCGCGGAAGCGCAGCGCCCAGCCGGACAGCGGGCCGTCGTGCAGTGGCACCAGCGCCACGTCGTCCTGCAGCAGGCCGAAGGTATGCGCCGCCCGGCGCATCGCCATGCCGAGCGTCGCGGCGCTGGTGGCGGCGCGAAAGATCATCGCGATGCTGCCGCGCCGCAGCGGCCGGGAAACGAAGCCGAGGAGATCGTCATTGCGGCGCTCGGTCAGCGACCGGAACAGCGCCACGAACTGCTCGGCCGTGACCCGCGCCGACGGCTGTTCGAGCAGCGCGGCGGCGATGCCGGCATCGGCCAGGAAATCGTCAATCGCTTCGTTGCGGGCGCGAACGCCGCTGAGGATGCCGTGCACGAAGGCGATCGAGATGGTGATCGCGGCATCGGCCGGCGCGCGGACCTGCGTCATCGGTTGAGGTGATTTGCCATGTGAACGATGCACTGTGCCGTCGTGCCGTCGGCCCGGCAGTTTCTATCATCGGCGATTCAGCGGCAGGTCAGCCGGATCGTTGATCCCGCAGCATCCGGCTGCTGCCGTTCCCGTTCCGTTCTCGATTTTCGACAGGAGTTCGCCATGAGTCGTGATGTCGTGGTTGCCGGTGTCGGCATGATCCCGTTCACCAAGCCGGGTGCCAACGAGCCGTATCCGCAGATGGCGGCCAAGGCCACGCGGGCGGCGCTGGCCGATGCCGGCATCGGCTTCGAGCTGCTGCAGCAGGCCTACGTCGGCTATGTCTACGGCGATTCCACCGCCGGCCAGTGCGCGCTGTACGAAGTCGGCATGACCGGCATTCCGGTCATCAACGTCAACAACAACTGCTCGACCGGATCGACCGCGCCGTTCCTGGCCCGGCAAGCGGTTGCCAGCGGCGTCGCCGACTGCGTGCTGGCGCTCGGTTTCGAGCACATGAGCCCGGGCGCGCTCGGCTCGGTGTTCAAGGACCGCCCGAGCCCGTTCGATCGCTTCGACGCGGCCACGCTGGACCTGCTCGGTCCCAGCGACGTGCCGCTGGCGCTGCGCTACTTCGGTGGCGCCGGGCTGGCCCACATGCAGCAGTACGGCACCTCGCTGTCGACGTTCGCGAAGATTCGCGCCAAGGCCAGCCGTCACGCCGCCAACAATCCGCTGGCGCTGTTCCGCACCGTGGTCAGCGAGGACGACGTGATGAACGCGCCGGTGATGTGGCCGGGCGTGATGACCCGCCTGATGGCCTGCCCGCCGACCTGCGGCGCGGCCGCTGCGGTGATCTGCTCGGATGCCTTTGCCAGCCGCCACGGTCTCGACCGGCGCGTGCGGATCAAGGCGCAGGCGATGACCACCGACGGCCCGCGTACTTTCGGCGCCGGCGACATGCGCGAGGTGGTCGGCTTCACGATGGCCCAGACCGCTGCCAGGCAGGTCTACGAAGCGGCCGGCGTCGGTCCCGATGATGTCGATGTCGTCGAACTGCACGACTGCTTCGCCCACAACGAGCTGATCAGCTACGAATCGCTGGGCCTGTGCCCGGTCGGCGGTGCGGAAAAGTTCGTCGTCGACGGCGACAACACCTACGGCGGCAAGGTGGTCACCAATCCGTCCGGCGGCCTGCTCAGCAAGGGCCATCCGCTCGGGGCCACCGGGCTTGCGCAGTGCACCGAGCTGGTCCAGCAGCTGCGCGGTACGGCAGACAAGCGCCAGGTCGATGGCGCACGGCTGGCACTGCAGCACAACCTCGGCCTCGGCGGCGCCTGCGTGGTGACCTTGTACGAGCGGGTCTGAACGGGCTTGATGCGGCTGGGCCGGCGCGCTGCGCCGGCCTAGCCGCCTTCAGGTCTGGATCACCGTCATGCCGGGCGCAATGCCCCGGCCCAGCGCCGCCCGGGGGCCACTGAGGCCGAAAGCCTGGATGCCTTCGACCAGCATCCGGGTCGCGAAACGGGCCGCCTGTTCGGCATTGCGGCCGCCCTGCTCGCAGAGCACGCGGCCGATCTCGAAGGCCATGCCGTACAGCGAGGCAGCCATCAGGTCGACATCCAGCTCGGGGAACAGGCCGCGTGCCATCGCATCGTTGAGGTCGGCCTTCAGCTGCTGCATCGGGATGCCGACCACGGTTTCCTTGAACAGGCTGCGCACTACGTATTCGTTGCGCAGGATCAGCTCGAAGAAACCCGGCTCCTCGACGATCTTCTCGAACAGGGTCAGGAAGGCGCCGTAGAGAAAGTCGGCGAGGCTGGTGGCCTGCGCGCGCAGGTCGTGCATGCGCCGGGTGATCTCGCTCATCCGCACGTCCAGCACTTCCCGGAACAGGGATTCCTTGTCCTGGAAGTAGTTGTAGAACGTGCCCGGCGCCAGTCCCGATTCGCGGACGATGTCGCGCACCGTCACCGCGTCGAACCCCATTTGCATGAAACACCTTCGGGCCGCTTCGATCAGCGTCGCGCGGTTGGCCTGCTTGTTGTGCTCACGCTTGTTGTCGCGGGGGAGTGAGGACATGGACGGGCGGCCCGTTGTGCTCAGTTGAACTTCGAGAAATCCGGCTTGCGCTTGGCGATGAAGGCGGTCATCGCCTCGATGGCTTCCGGCTGGCGGAGCATCGGAATGAAGTGGTCGGCTTCCAGCGGAATGGCCTCGCTGACTTCCGCCTGCCGCCAGCGCTTGAGCAGCATCTTGTTGACGCGCAGCGCGTTCGGTGGCTGGCTGGCCAGCTTCAGCGCACGGGCGAGCGCATGGGCTTCGACCTCGTCATCGGCGTGGACGCTGTTGACGATGCCGCTGGCTTCGGCAACGGCGGCCGTGAACGGCTCGCCGAACAGCAGCAGTTCAGACGCCTTCACATGGCCGACGATGCGTGGCAGCAGGTAGGTCGAGGCGAACTCGGCGCAGATGCCGATGTTGACGAACGGGAACTGGAAGCGGGCGTTCTGGCCGGCGTAGACCAGGTCGCAGTGAAACAACATGGTCGCGCCGATGCCGATCGCCGGGCCCTGCACGGCGGCCACCACCGGCTTGGCCAGCCCGGCCAGCGCGTGCATGAAGCGCAGCACCGGGTTCTGCTCGCGCGGCGTGTTGTGGTCGAGCTTCAGGAAGTCCTGCAGATCGTTGCCGGCGCAGAACGAACCACCGCTGCCGACGAACAGCACCACGCGCACCTCGGGGTTACCGGCGGCTTCGGTAACCGCCTGTTCCATCGCCGTGTACATGCCCTGGGTCAGCGCGTTCTTCTTGTCGGCGCGGTTCAGGCGGATGGTCATCACGCGATCCTTGACCTCGGTCAGGATCAGCGGGGCTTGCGTATCGGTCACAGGCAACTCCGGCAGCGAGAAATCGTAGGGAGCGGCGATCATGCCGCACGCTGCAGGCCTCGTCAGCAGGTAATCGAGATGACCGGAAATGGCGCCCCCCGCGGGCGCCGACGACGCCGCGAAGGCACAGCGGCGGATCACGGCCTGCGGCAGCAAGCTGGCGTGCTGCCGCTCGCAAGCGTCCGGCACGGTCCATGTTGCACCGCGATAAGCGACGAAAGTCGCTACCATCCGCCGTCATGATTCGCATCCAATCCCCGCTCCTGCGCTGGCTGCTCATCGGCCTCGCCATCTCCGCCAGTGTCGGTGTCGTCGCGTTCGCGCTATGGCTGGTGCAACTCGACAAGGAAGTGCGGGTTCGCTACGCCGGCGTCAAATGGGTGCTGCCGGCGCAGGTCTATGCCGCCCCGATGGACCTGTATCCCGGCGCCCCGATCACCGTTCCGGACCTGCGGCGCGAGCTTGATCGTCTCGGCTACCGGCTCAGTGACGAGCTGAGCGGGCCAGGCACTTACCAGATGGCGGTCGACGAACTGCGCGTCGACATCCGCGCGTTCTCGTTCTGGGACAGCCAGCAGCAGGAACAGCGGGTCGCCTTCAAGGGCGACGCCAGCGGCCTGACCGCGATCCGGGCGATGGGCAGCGACCGCTCGATCGACCTGCTGCGCCTGGACCCGATGCTGATCGGCAGCATCTACCCGAGCCACAGCGCCGAGGATCGGGTGCTGGTCAAGCTCGATGAAGTGCCGCCGCTGCTGCCGGCCACCCTGATCCAGGTCGAGGACCGCGGCTTCGAGGATCATTTCGGCGTCAGCCTCAAGGGCATCCTGCGCGCGGCGGTCACCAACGCCTTCCGTGGCGGGGCGCGCAAGCAGGGCGGCTCGACGATCACCCAGCAGCTGATCAAGAACCTGTTCCTGTCCAACGAACAGAGCTACGCCCGCAAGATCCGCGAGGCGCTGATGGCGATCCTGCTGGAGCGCCACGTGTCCAAGCACGACATCCTGGAGGCCTATCTCAACGAGGTCTGGCTCGGCCAGGATGGCAATCGCGCGATCCACGGCTTCGGTCTGGCCAGCCAGTTCTACTTCAACAAGCCGCTGAACGAACTGCGGCCTGCGGAAATCGCGCTGCTGGTCGGCATCGCCAAGGGACCGACGGTCTACAACCCGCGCCGCTTCCCGGACCGCGTGCGCGACCGGCGCGACCTGGTGCTGCAGCTGATGACCGACGGCGGCCTGATCCGCGAGGACGAGCGCGAGGTCGAGGCGCTGTCGCCGCTCGGCGTGCAGAACGGCAAGGCCGGCGGCGTCGAACGCTATCCGGCGTTCATCGATCTGGTCCGCCGCCAGATCAAGGGCCTGTACCGCGAGGAAGACCTCGGCTCGGAAGGGCTGCGCATCTTCACCACGCTGGACCCGCGCGCGCAGGAGCGGCTGGAAGCGCGGATCGTGGCCGACCTGCCGGACCTCGAAAAGAGCCGCCAGCTGAAGACCGGCACCCTGCAGGCGGCCGGCGTGGTCACCAGCGTCGAAGGCGGCGAAGTACTGGCCATGGTCGGCGACCGCAATGTGCGCTTCCCGGGCTTCAACCGTGCGCTCGACTCCCAGCGGCCGATCGGTTCGCTGGCCAAGCCGTTCGTCTACCTGGCCGCGCTGGCCGATCCCGGCCGCTACAACCTGGCTTCGATCGTGGTTGACGAGCCGATCGAGCTGCGGATGCCGAACGGCAGCCGCTGGGCGCCCAAGAACTACGATCACAAGTTGCACGGCGCGGTGCCGCTGTATGCGGCGCTGGCCCGCAGCTACAACCTGCCCACCGTGAAGGTGGGCCTCGATGTCGGCGTCGACCGCGTGCACGACATGCTCGAGGCCGCCGGCCTGCAGGGGCCGCCGCGGCTGCCGTCGATGTTCCTCGGCGCGATCAATGCGTCGCCGCTCGACGTCGCACAGGTCTATTCGACCTTGGCCGCCAACGGCTATCTGACGCCGCTGCTGGCGATCCGCGAAGTCATGACCAAGGACGGCAAGCCGCTGTCCCGCTACAGCTTCCAGCTCAAGCAGACCTTGCCCGAAGGCCCGGTCTATCTGACCAACTGGGCGATGCAGAAGGTCATCGAATTCGGCACCGCGCGCTGGGCGGTGTCGGTGCTGCCGGCCGGCCAGACCTTCGCCGGCAAAACCGGCACCACCGACGACGCCCGCGATTCCTGGTTCGCCGGTTTCGGCGGTGATCGGGTGGCGGTGGTCTGGGTCGGCCGCGACGACAACAAACCGGTCGGCCTCGATGGCGCTGCCGGGGCGCTGCGCATCTGGGGCCGGCTGATGCGCGATCTGAACGCCCGTGGCCTGGATCTGGCCGCGCCGGCGGAGGTCGTCGACGCGGTGATCGACCCGCAGACCGGCCTGCTGGCCGATGAAGGCTGCAGCGGCACGATGATCATGCCGTTCATGGCCGATGCGCTGCCGACGCGCTACGCCGACTGTGCGAATGCGGGACAATCCGGGCCCCTGGACTGGCTGAAAGACATCTTTCGATGAATCTGCATCGACTCGCCGTGAACGCCCGGCCACCGCGCCTGGCGACGGCCTGCGTCCTGCTGCTGACGGTTGCCGGCTGCGCGACCGCGCCGGCCACCACCGCGCCGAGAACCACTGGAGAAGTGGTGACGCCGCCCGCCGCCGCGTCCCCCGCCAAGCCGGCGCCTGCGGTGCAGCCGCCGCTGCTGCCGGAACCGGAGCCCAAGGCGCCAGTCGCTGCCGAGTATCCGAAGACCCTGGCCGCCGCCGGTGCCGCCGCGCCGGTACTGGCGCTGGCCCGGCAGGCCCAGCAATCACGCGCAGCCGGCCAGCACGAGGCAGCGCTCGGACAGTGGCAGCGGGCGCTGCGGATCGAACCGCGCAACGCGTTCCTGTGGCACGAGATCGCCAGCACCCATTTGAGCCTCCAGCACGCCAGCCAGGCGGAAAGCTCGGCGCAGAAATCGACCAGCCTCGCGCGCGGCAACCTGTGGCTGGAAGCGGAAAACTGGCGGCTGATCGCCAGTGCCCGCCGGCTGCTGCTCGACACCACCGGCGCCGAAGCGGCGATGGCGCGCGCAGCGAACCTGAGCCCGGGAATCGCTGCCTCCGCACCGTGAACGCCGCCGAACTGCTCGGCGCGCAGGGACCGTTCGCCCGTCATTCGCCCGGCTTCGCGCCGCGCAGCCAGCAGCAGGCGATGGCGGAAGCGGTGGAAGCCGCGATCGCCGACCGTAGCCGGCTGGTCGTCGAAGCCGGCACCGGCACCGGCAAGACCTACGCCTACCTGGTGCCGGCGCTGGCCTCCGGTCGCCGCGTGGTGGTGTCGACCGGCACCAAGAACCTCCAGGACCAGCTGTTCTTCCGCGACCTGCCGAGGGTCCGCGATGCCCTCGGCCTGCCGGTCCGCGTCAGCCTGCTGAAAGGCCGCGCCAACTACCTGTGCATCTACCGGCTGCGTAAAGCAGTGATGGATCCGCGCTCGCGGGTGTCGCGAACCAAGCTCGGCTTCGTCGATGACTGGGCCATCCGCACCGATTCCGGCGAGGTGTCCGAGTTGCCGCCGACCGTCGTCGACGACCAGCTGCTGCCGCTGGTGACCTCGACCGCCGACAACTGCCTGGGCGGCAAATGCCCGGATTTCGCCGAATGCCACGTCGTCAAGGCGCGTCGCGCGGCGCAGGCGGCGGATCTGGTGGTGGTCAATCACCATCTGCTGTTCGCCGATTTCCGGCTCAAGGAAGAAGGCTTCGGCGTGCTGCCGGGTGCTGACGCGGTGATCGTCGACGAAGCCCACCAGCTGCCGGAACTGGCGGCGCAGTTCTTCGGCGAAAAGGTGTCGACCCGGCAGCTGTCGGACCTGGCGCGCGACATTGCCGTCGAAGTGCAGGCGTTCCGCGACATGCCGAGGCTGACCGAGGCACTCGACCAGCTGGCGCTTGCCACCATCGAGCTGGAGCGGCCGTTCAACGAGGTCGGCGCTGGCCGGCTGGGGCTGGACGATTTCGCCGAGCGCCCCGGCGTGGCCTCGGCGCTCGGCGCAGCCCGTACGGCCCTCGATGAATGCCGCGACACGCTGCAGGCCGTGGCCGAGCGATCCACTGGCCTGGCGCACTGCGCCGGCCGGGCGACGACGATGGCTGCTGCCTTCCATCACATCGCCGGCGACGCCGGTCCGGGGCTGGTGCGCTGGGCCGAAAGCGCCGGCCGGGGGGGGGCGCTGCACGCTGCGCCGGTCGAGCCGATCGACGGCTTCCGGCGCTTCATGGCCGCCTATCCCGGAGCCTGGGTGTTCACCTCGGCGACGCTTGCGGCGGGCGCGGATTTCCAGCATTTCACCGCCACGCTCGGCCTTGACGACGCCGCGACCCTGCGCCTGGACAGCCCGTTCGACTACGCCGAGCAGGCCCGCCTGCATGTGCCGCGCGGCCTGCCGGACCCGAATGATCCGGCCTATTCCGATGCCGTTGCCGACACGCTGGTGCCGCTGATCGAGGCCAGTGGCGGCGGCGCCTTCGTGCTGTGCACCAGCTACCGGGCGATGGACCGGATCGCCGAGCGCCTGCGCGCCGCGCTGCCGTTCCCGCTGTTCGTGCAGGGCGAAGCCGGCAAGAGCGCGCTGATCGAACAGTTCGCCAAGGCCGGCAACGGCGTGCTGGTGGCGACCGCCAGCTTCTGGGAAGGCGTCGACGTGAAGGGCGCGGCGCTGCGGCTGGTGGCGATCGACAAGCTGCCGTTCAACCAGCCCGGCGATCCGGTGTTCGAGGCGCGGCTCAAGCTGATCCGCGAGCGCGGCGGCAATCCGTTCATCGAACTGCAGCTGCCGCGCGCGATCACCGCGCTGCGGCAGGGCGTCGGCCGGCTGATCCGCGACCGCAGTGACCGCGGCATGGTGGTGCTCTGCGATCCCCGGCTGCGCAGCAAGGGCTACGGCCGCAAGGTGGTCGCCAGCCTGCCGCCGATCCCGGCGCTCAAGGAACCGGCCGAGGCCTGCGCCTGGCTGCGTGAAGAATTCCAGGCCACGGCCTGACCCCTGCAATCGTGATGGCAACGGATTCCGGCGCATGAAGCTTCTGGCAATCGACACGGCGACCGAGGCGTTGTCCGCCGCGCTCTGGCTCGACGGCGAGATCATCGAACGCTACGCCGTGGTAACCCGCGAACATGCCGCCCGGCTGCCGCTGCTGGTGCCGGCGCTGATGGCCGAGGCCGGCCTGTCGCTGCGTCAGCTCGACGGACTGGTCTGCGGCATCGGGCCGGGCAGCTTTGCCGGCGTGCGGATCGGCGTCAGCTATGTGAAAGGGCTGTGCCTCGGGCTCGATCGGCCGGTGATCGGCGTCACCTCGCTGGCGATGCTGGCGCAGGCAGCGCTGGCCGCGAATCCCGAGGCCATCGCGCTGCCTGCCATCGATGCCCGCATGGACGAGGTCTACTTCGGCGCCTATCGCCAGGTCGATGGGCGGGCAACGGCGGTGCAGGGCGAGGTCGTCAGCCCGGCGGCGGCAGTCGCGGTGCCGGCCGGCGGGCCGTTCGTCGCCATCGGCAGCGGCTGGGGCGTACATCGCGACGCGCTGCTCGGCGCGCTGCCGGAAGCCCCGCAGCAGCTGGATGCCGATGCCTACCCGCATGCTGCGGCTGCCTTGTCGATGGCCGCCGAGGCGCATGCGTGCGGGTTTGGCCAGGATGCGAGCACCCTGGTGCCGGCCTATCTGCGCAATCGCGTGGCGTTGACCAAGATCGAGCAGCAGGCGCTCCGCGACAGCCGCCGCTAGGGCTTTTCGCGGGTTGTCGCGTCGCCGTACGTGACCGTACGTCGGCTGATCGACAACATTTGTTCACCTTTCGTCGCATGGACTAGCCGATGCCATCGGCTCTTGGCATACTCCGCGTCGCTCGCCGTACTGTTCCGTATGGAAGCAGTGCAGCAACAGATTTCATTTCAACCGGAGACACGTCAATGGGTCAGTACAACGCACCGCTGCGCGACATGCAGTTCGTCCTTCATGAACTGCTCGGCGTCGAAGCGGAACTGAAGTCGATGCCGCAGCATGCCGAACTCGATGCCGACACGATCAACTCGATCACCGAGGAAGCCGGCAAGTTCGCCAGCGAAGTCATCTTCCCGCTGAACCAGAGCGGCGACGAGGAAGGCTGCTCGCTCGACAAGGCCAGCGGCGTCGTCAACGCGCCGAAGGGCTTCAAGGAAGCCTATGCCGCCTATGTCGAAGCCGGCTGGCCGGCGCTGGCCTGCGACCCGGAATTCGGCGGCCAGGGCCTGCCGGAAGTGGTCAACAACGTGCTGTACGAGATGCTGAACTCGGCCAACCAGGCCTGGACCATGTACCCAGGCCTGACCCACGGCGCCTACGCCGCGCTGCGTGCCCACGGCACGCCGGAACAGAAGGCGACCTACCTGCCGAAGCTGGTGTCCGGCCACTGGACCGGCACCATGTGCCTGACCGAGTCCCACTGCGGCACCGATCTCGGCATGCTGCGCTCGAAGGCCGAGCCGAACGCTGACGGTTCTTACGCGATCAGCGGCCAGAAGATCTTCATCTCTTCGGGCGAGCATGACCTGGCCGAGAACATCATCCACCTCGTGCTGGCGCGCCTGCCGGATGCGCCGGCCGGCACCAAGGGCATCAGCCTGTTCATCGTGCCGAAGTTCATCCCGAATGCCGACGGCTCGCTGGGCGCCCGCAACGGCATCAAGTGCGGCTCGCTCGAGCACAAGATGGGCATCCACGGCAACGCCACCTGCGTGATGAACCTCGACGGCGCCACCGGCTGGCTGGTCGGCGAGCCGAACAAGGGCCTGAACGCGATGTTCGTGATGATGAACGGCGCGCGGCTCGGCGTCGGCATGCAGTCGCTGGGTCTGGCCGAAGTGGCCTACCAGAACTCGCTGGCCTACGCGAAGGACCGCATCCAGATGCGTTCGCTGACCGGCCCGAAGGCCAAGGACAAGCCGGCCGATCCGATCATCGTCCACCCGGACGTGCGCCGCATGCTGCTGACCCAGAAGGCGCACGTCGAAGGTGCGCGCGCGTTCGCGTACTGGTCGGGCCTGCAGATCGACAAGGAGCACTTCCACCCGGACGAGAAAGTCCGCAAGGAAGCGGCTGACCTGATGGCGCTGCTGACGCCGGTGGTCAAGGGCTTCATCACCGAGCAGAGCTGGGTGTCGACGACCTACGGCATGCAGGTGTTCGGTGGCCACGGCTACGTCAAGGAATGGGGCATGGAGCAGTACGTCCGTGATGCCCGCATCAACATGATCTACGAGGGCACCAACGGCATCCAGGCGCTCGATCTGCTCGGCCGCAAGGTGCTGTCCGACATGGGCGCCAAGCTGATGAAGTTCGGCAAGCTGGTCACCGACCTGTGCAAGGCCGAGGCTGGCAACGAAGCGATGGCCGAGTTCATCAAGCCGCTCGCTGAGCTGGGCCAGGAAGTCCAGAAAGTGACGATGGAAATCGGCCAGAAGGCGATGAAGAACCCGGACGAAGTGGGCGCGGCCTCGGTGCCGTACCTGCATCTGATGGGCCACTTCGTCTACGCCTACTTCTGGGCCCGCATGGCCAAGATCGCGCTCGAGAAGCAGGGCCAGGACGATTTCTACAAGGCCAAGCTGATCACCGCCCGCTTCTACTACCAGAAGCTGCTGCCGGAGACGGCGACCAACCTGAAGCAGATCCGCGCCGGCGCGGCGCCGCTGATGGAACTGGCGGAAGCGATGTTCTAAGCGGCACAAAAAAGCCGCCCGGCGATCCGGGCGGCTTCTTGAACGAGGCGGCGTTCGAAGATTCCCGAGCGCCGCCTTTTTGCTGCCTGCGATTTACGCGGTGACGACGGGAATACCGGCGATCTTGGCCTTCCAGATCTTCGGGCCGGTGTCGTGCACCGAGGTGCCGGCGGCATCGACGGCGACGGTCACCGGCATGTCCTTGACCTCGAATTCGTAGATGGCTTCCATGCCCAGGTCTTCGAAGGCCATGACCTTGGAGGCCTTGATGGCCTTGGAAACCAGATACGCCGCGCCGCCGACAGCCATCAGGTACACGGCCTTGTTGTCCTTGATCGCGTCGATCGCGATCTGGCCACGCTCGCTCTTGCCCACCATGCCGAGCAGGCCCGTGGTTTCGAGCATCTGGCGGGTGAACTTGTCCATGCGCGTCGCCGTGGTCGGGCCGGCCGGGCCGACGACTTCGTCACGCACCGGGTCTACGGGTCCGACGTAGTAGATGAAGCGGTTGGTGAAGTCGACCGGCAGCTTCTCGCCCTTCGACAGCATGTCGGTCATGCGCTTGTGGGCGGCGTCGCGGCCGGTCAGCAGCTTGCCGTTCAGCAGGATCACTTCGCCCGGCTTCCACGAGGCGACTTCCTCGCGGGTCACGGTGTCGAGGTTGACGCGGCGGGCGCCGGCCGGCGAGTAGGTCAGCTTCGGCCAGTCCTCAAGCGACGGCGGATCGAGCGCCACCGGGCCTGAGCCATCAAGCACGAAATGGGCGTGGCGGGTCGCCGCGCAGTTCGGGATGATCGCCACCGGCAGGTTCGCCGCGTGCGTCGGGTAGTCGAAGATCTTGACGTCGAGCACAGTGGTCAGGCCGCCGAGGCCCTGGGCGCCGATACCGAGCGCATTGACCTTGTCGAACAGCTCGATGCGCAGCTCTTCAAGCTTCGTCAGCGTCTCGCCGGCCGTCTTGCGCGCCTTCAGCTGCGGCATGTCGATCGGCTCCATCAGCGATTCCTTGGCCAGCAGCATCGCCTTTTCAGCGGTGCCGCCGATGCCGATGCCGAGCATGCCCGGCGGGCACCAGCCGGCGCCCATCGTCGGCACCGTCTTCAGCACCCAGTCGACGATCGAGTCGGACGGATTCAGCATCGCGAACTTCGACTTCGCTTCCGAGCCGCCGCCCTTGGCGGCCACCGTCACTTCGACCTCGTTGCCCGGCACGATCGAGACATTGATCACCGCCGGCGTGTTGTCCTTGGTGTTCTTGCGCCCAAACGCCGGGTCGGCGAGCACCGAGGCACGCAGCTTGTTGTCCGGATGGTTGTAGGCGCGGCGCACGCCTTCGTTGCACATGTCCTCGACGCCCATCGTCGCGTCCGGCCAGGTCACGTTCATGCCGATCTTCAGGAACACGGTGACGATGCCGGTGTCCTGGCAGATCGGCCGGTGGCCCTCGGCGCAAAGCCGCGAATTGATCAGGATCTGGGCGATCGCGTCCTTGGCTGCCGGCGATTCCTCACGCTCGTAAGCGCTCGCGAGATTCTGGATGTAGTCGACCGGGTGGTAGTACGAGATGTACTGCAGCGCGTCGGCAACACTCTGGATCAGGTCGTCCTGCCGGATGGCGGTCAGGTTGGCGGGGCTCGGGGCGGTCATGGCTTCGCAGGGGCGTGGCGGAAGGGACGACGATTTTAACCGGCCGAGTCCCGCTGCACTGTCGGGGCGGCCTCCTGGTGGCTCAGCTCGGCGGCGCAGGCGCTGATCCGGCGCAGCACGTCGATGCAGCGCGCCATCTCGTCCGGCGTGACCGAGCCGAGCAGCTGGCTGCGCACGTCCATCACCGCGCCTTCGATGTCGTCGCCGAGCGCCCGGGCGCGATCGGTCAGGTGGATGCGCCGTGCACGGCGGTCGCCGGGGCAGTTCTTGCGGCGGATCCAGCCGTCGGCTTCCAGCCGGTCGAGCAGCCGCACGACGGTCGGCGATTCCACTTCCAGGAAGCGGGCAATGTCGGCCTGGGTCGGCGGTTCCTCGGCGCGCAGCAGGTACAGCAGCGGCTGCCATTTGGCCTGTGACAGCCCGAGCGGCGCCAGCCGGCGGTCGATCGCCGCCCGCCAGTCGCGGGGCACGGTGCGCATCAGCAGCACGAATTCCTGGACGTCGTTCATGGCGGCAGTCTAACCAATAGTTAGCTAGCTAGCATCTAGCCGACTAAACAAGTATGCTCAGCGCCACGACGCGGCAGCCGCCGGCAGTGCCGGCGAACGCGCGCACGCCCCCGGATCGGAGTTGCCATGAAGAAGTTGCCTGTGGCCGGTATCGCTGTGCTGAGCGCATGGCTCGCCGCCTGTTCATCGTCGGCGCCACCGGCGACGCCGCCACCGCCGCTGGTGGTGGTCAAGAAGATCGCGCCGGCCGAGGCGCGCGTCACCATCGATTACGTGGCCCAGACCGAGGCGCTGAACGAGGTCGAGATCCGGCCCCGGGTCGGCGGGCTGCTCGAAACCCAGGCTGCGGTCGAAGGCACGCGGGTAAAGAAGGGGCAGCTGCTGTTCGTCATCGATGCCCAGCCCTACGAGGCGGCGGTGGCGCAGGCCAAGGCTTCGCTGGCGTTGGCGCAGTCGGCCTTCGATCAGGCCGATCGTGACCTTGCGCGCGTCAAGCCGCTGTCGACGATCGATGCGGTTAGCCAGCAGGAACTCGATGCCGCGATCGCGCGTCACGATGCTTCCAACGCGCAAGTGGAAGCGGCGAGGGCAGCGCTGCAGACCGCGCAGCTGAACCTTGGCTATACGCGGATCACCTCGCCGATCGACGGCGTGATCGGCCGTGCGCAGCTCAAGGTCGGCGGCCTCGTCACCGCCTACACGACCTTGCTGACGACGGTCTATTCGACCGATCCGATGTACGTGAACTTCGCGATCAGCGAATCGCGGGTGCTGGAAATCCAGCGCGAGATGGGCGTGGCGCTGGACCAGGCTGCCAAGAGCAACCGCACCTTCAAGGTGCTGCTCGGCGATGGCTCGGAGTACCCGCATCCCGGCCGGCTGAACTTCATCGATGCGGCGGTCGACAACGCCACCGGCACGCTGAAGCTGCGGCTGGAAGTGCCGAATCCCGATCAGCTGCTGCGCGCCAACCAGTTCGCCCGCGTGCGCGTCACCACGCAGAACCTCAAAGACGCACTGCTGGTGCCGCAGCGCGCCGTGCAGGAATTCCAGGGCAAGAACTACGTCTGGGTCATCGATGCCGAATCGAAGGCCCAGCAGCGTGACGTGACGATGGGCGCGCGCGTCGATGCCAACTGGATCGTCACCAAAGGGCTGAGCGCCGGTGAGGTGCTGGTGGTGGAAGGCATGCAGAAACTCAAGCCCGGTGCTGCCGTCAGCACCCGCGATGCCGATGCGGCCCCAGCCCCGGCTCAGGCACCGACGCCGGCAGCGAAGTCGTGATCAATTACTTCATCGACCGACCGATCTTCGCGACGGTCATCGCCATCCTGATCACGCTGGCCGGCGGCGTGGCGCTGACCGGGCTGGCCGTGGCCCGTTATCCGCAGATCACGCCGCCGACCATCGTCGTGACCGCCACTTTCCCCGGTGCCGATGCCGCCACCGTCGAGCAGTCCGTCGCCGCGCCGATCGAGGCGCAGGTCAACGGCGTGCCGAACATGATCTACATGTCGTCGAAGGCGTCCAACGACGGCGTCTACACGCTGACCGTCAGCTTCGAGATCGGCACCGACCAGGACATCGCCGCCGTCAACGTGCAGAACCAGGTGGCGATCGCGCAGCGCTCGCTGCCGCAGGAAGTGATCCGCCAGGGCGTCACCGTGCAGAAGCGCCAGCCGCAGCCGCTGCTGTTCATTTCCTTGCGCGCGGATGACCCGCGTTATGACTACCTGTGGCTGTCGAACTACGCGACCCTGCAGATCTACGACGCGCTGGCGCGCATTCCCGGCGTCGGCACGGTGACCGTGTTCGGCGCCCGCGACTACGGCATGCGCATCTGGATGGACCCGCAGAAGATGGCGCGCTTCGGTGTCACCACGCAGGACATCGCCCGGGTGCTGAACGAGCAGAACGTCGTCGCGCCGGCCGGCACCATCGGCGCGGAACCGGCGCCGCCGGGGCAGGAAGTGCAGTACCCGGTGACGGTCAAGGGCCGGCTGGTCGGCATCGGCGAGTACGAGAACATCGTGCTGCGCGCGCGCAAGGACGGCACCATCGTCAAGCTGCGCGATGTCGCGCGCATCGAGCTGGCGGCAGCCGACTACGGCCGCTCGACGCGGCTCAACGGCAACCCGGTCGCCAATATCGGCATCTTCCAGCTGCCCAATGCCAATGCGCTCGACGTGGCGCGGCAGGTCAACCAGACGATGGCCGAGCTGGCGCGCAATTTCCCGCCCGGCATCAGCTACACGGTGCCGTTCGACACCACGCTGTTCGTGTCCGAATCGCTGCACGAGGTCTACCTGACGCTCGCCATCGCCGCCGCGCTGGTGCTGCTGGTGGTGTTCATCTTCCTCGAAAGCTGGCGCGCCACGCTGATTCCGATGCTGGCCGTGCCGGTGTCGCTGATCGGCACCTTCACGGTGTTCCTGGCGCTCGATTTCTCGATCAACACGCTGACCCTGTTCGCGATGGTGCTGGCCATCGGCCTGGTCGTCGACGACGCCATCGTGGTCGTCGAAGCGGTGACCGAAAAGATGGATCGCCACGGCATGAGCGCCCGCGACGCAACCCGCGCGGCGCTGCATGACGTGGCCGGCCCGGTGATCGCCATCGCGCTGGTTCTGACGGCAGTGTTCGTGCCGGTGGCCTTCCTCGGTGGGCTCACCGGTCTGTTCTACCGGCAGTTCGCGCTGACCCTGTCGGTGTCGGTGCTGATCTCAGCGCTGGTGGCGCTGACCTTCATTCCGGCGCTGTGCGCGCTGCTGCTGAAGCCGACGGCGGAATCGCGCTGGAAAGGTCCGATCGGCGGCTTCTTCGGCCTGTTCAACCGCGGCTTCGATCGCTTCGCCGCCGGCTACGGCCGCCTGGTGCAGCGCTCGCTGACCCACCGGGTGCTGCCGATGGCGGTGTTCGTGGCGCTGATCGGCAGCACCGTCTACCTGGTGGAATCGCGGCCCGGCGGCTTCCTGCCGGACGAAGATCAGGGCTATCTGCTGGTCAATGCCACCTTGCCGCTGGGCGCGTCGCTGCAGCGCACCGAAGTGGTGATGGACAAGTTCCGCAAGCTGGTCGACGAGAAGTTTCCGGAGGTCGAAGCCTTCCTCGCCATCAACGGCTTCAGCCTGATCACCCGCATCAACACGCCGTACACAGCGACCGGCTTCATCGTGCTGAAGCCCTGGGCCGAGCGCAGCGGGCCGGGCCACAGCGCGTTCGATTTGGTGCAGCGCTTCAACCGCGAACTGGCGGCGATTTCGGAAGCCAACTTCCTGGTGCTCAATCCGCCGTCGATCCCCGGCATCAGCGCCACCGGCGGCTTCGAATTCATCCTCGAAGACCGGCGCGGCGGCGATGTCGCCGATCTCGCGCGGGTGGCGCAGAACATCATTGCCGAAGCCAACAAGCGGCCGGAGCTGAGCCGCGTGTTCACCCTGTTCTCGGCCAAGGTGCCGCAGATCGAGTACCACATCGATCGCGAACGGGTGAAGACGCTCGGCGTGCCGATCTCCGACGTCTTCGGCTCGTTGCAGGCCTTCCTCGGCGGCGCCTACATCAACGACTTCAACCTCTACGGCCGCACTTTCAGGGTCACCACGCAGGCCGAAGCCGCCGCGCGCAGCTCGCCGGACGCGGTCAACAACCTGTACGTGCGCTCCGATACCGGCGAGATGGTGCCTCTGTCCACCGTGGTCAGCACCGAGATGCGCGACGCCACCGAATCGATCGACCGCTACAACGTCTACCGGGCGATCAGCATCACCGGCAATCCATCGGCCGGCCATTCGTCGAGCGAAGCGGTGGCGGCGATGGAGCAGCTGGCGGCGGAGATCCTGCCCGATGGCTACAGCTTCGAATGGACCGGTCAGACCTACCAGGAGAAGAAGACCGGTGGCCAGGCGCCGCTGATCTTCGCGATGGCGATGCTGTTCGTGTTCTTGGTGCTGGCGGCGCTCTATGAAAGCTGGGCGGTGCCGTTCGCGGTGCTGGCCTCGATCCCGTTCGCGGTGTTTGGTGCCTTCGGCGGCCTGACCTTGCGCGGCATGGCCAACGACATCTACGCCCAGGTCGGGCTGATCATGCTGATCGGCCTGGCCGCGAAGAACGCGATCCTGATCGTCGAGTTCGCCAAGCTGGCGCGCGAACGCGGCGCGAGCCTGGTCGAGGCGGCGCTGGAAGGCGCCCGGCTGCGCCTGCGGCCGATCCTGATGACCTCGTTCGCGTTCATCCTTGGCGCGGTGCCGCTGGCGATCGCCACCGGCGCCGGCGCGGCGGCGCGTTCGGTGCTCGGCACCGCCGTGGTGTTCGGCATGACGGCTGCCACGGTGATCGGCATCGTGCTGATCCCCTTGCTCTACGTACTGGTGCAGGGGCTGGCCGAGCGGCTGGGCGGCCGCAAGGCTGCGGCCACGGAGGTGCGGTCATGAAGCTACGTCTGATGGCGACAGCCGCCGCCACCACGCTGCTGGCCGGCTGCGCGCTGGGACCGGATTACCAGCGCCCGGACCTGCAGGCCCCGGCCGGCTTTCGCGGCGATGCCCCGGCCGCGCTCGAGGCGGCCGCGCCGCCGGCGCTCGGCGACCAGGACTGGCGGCAGGTCTATACCGATCCGACCCTGCAGCAGCTGATCGAGGCCGCACTCGCCGGCAATCTCGATCTCAAGCGCGCCTATGCGCGCATCGAGCAGGCGCGCGCCACGGCCGGCGCCACCGGCTTGGTGCTGCTGCCGCAGATCGGCCTGGAAGCCGATCGGACGCGCAACAAGCAGTCGGCGCAGGCGGTGGCTTTCGCCGGCATCAATCGCGATCTGACCGTCAATCGAGTCAGCCTGACCGCTACCTGGGAGCTGGACCTCTGGGGTCGGCTGCGGCGCAGCACCGAGGCCGCGCAGGCCGAGCTGCTGGCCTCCGAGCAGGCGCGGCGCGGCGTCGCCGTCGCGTTGATCGGCGACCTGGCCACGGCCTACTACAACCTGCAGACGCTCGACGAACAGCTGGCGATCACCCGGCGCACCGTCGGCACCCGCGAGAAGTTCGTCGAACTGACCCGCGCCCGCCATGACCGCGGCGTGATCAGCGGCCTCGATGTCGCCACCGCCGAAGCGCAGGCGGCGGCGGCGCGCGCCAACGTGCCAGAGCTGGAACGGCAGATCGGCCTGGTCGAAGACCTGATCGGCGTGCTGATCGGCGGCTGGCCGGGGCAGGTGGCGCGTGCCGCCGACATGCACGACGTGGCACCCGAGCCGCCGGCCGGCCTGTCGTCGGACCTGCTGGGCCGGCGGCCGGACATCCTGCAGGCGGAAAGCGCGCTCAAGGCAGCCAATGCCCGCATCGGGGCAGCGAAGGCAGCGCTGTTTCCGAGGCTGGCGCTGACCGGCAGCTTCGGCACCGCCAGCCAGCAGCTCGACGGCCTGTTCAGCGAAGGCTCGAATGCCTTCAGCTTCGGCGGCAGCCTGCTGCAGCCGCTGCTCGATGCCGAGCGCAACCTGTATCAGGTCGATCTCGCCGATGCCCGCAAACGCGAAGCGCTGCTGGCCTACGAGCAGACCGTCAAGGGCGCATTCCGCGATGTCGCCGATGCGCTGGTCGAGCGCCGCAAGTACGACGAGTTCGAGCTGGAACAGGGCGCCCGCGTCGCCGCGCTGCGCCGGGCGGACGAGATCGCGCTGGCCCGCTATCGGATCGGCTTCTCATCGTATTTCGACGTCATCAATGCCGAGCGCGACCTGTTCGATTCCGAGCTGGCGCTGTCGGCGGCGCGGCGCAACACGCGGCTGGCGGCCGTGCGCCTGTACCGGGCGCTGGGCGGCGGCTGGAACGCGGCCGATGCAGCGCTTGCCCGCGATGGCAGCGCCGGCGGCGGATGAAACAATGCGGCCACGCTGCCCGCACGACGGGCGGCATTCAAACCCCTGAGGAGAGACACGATGAGTCGAGTGGTCCGCTTTCACAGCACTGGTGCCCCGGACGTCCTGCAGATCGAGCAGCTCGACGTCGGCGCGCCCGGTCCCGGCGAACTGAAGGTCCGGATCGAGGCGATTGGCCTCAACCGCGCCGAAGCGATGTTCCGCGCCGGCGCCTATCTGGAGCCGCCGCAGCTGCCGGCCCGGATCGGCTACGAAGCGTCCGCCGTGGTGCTGGCGCTGGGTGCCGGCGTCACCGGCTATGCGGTCGGCGAGCCGATCAGCGTCATCCCGGCGTTCTCGATGAACAAGTACGGCGTCTACGCCGATGAAGCCATCGTGCCGGCCTACGGCGTGCTGAAGCGGCCGAAGGGCCTGAACGCGGTGGAATCGGCCGCGGTCTGGATGGCCTACCTGACCGCCTGGGGCGCGCTCATCGAGATCGGCCAGCTGAAGGCCGGCGAAGCGGCGGTGATCACGGCCGCCTCGTCGAGCGTCGGCATCGCCTCGATCCAGACCGCCAATGCGGTCGGCGCCACCTCGATCGCCGTGACCCGCACGCGCGCCAAGGCAGCGCAGCTGACGGCGGCCGGTGCCGCCCACGTGATCGTCACCGACGAGCAGGACCTGTCGGCCGAAGTCATGCGGATCACCAACGGCGTCGGCGCCCGTGTCGCCTTCGATCCGGTCGGCGGCCCCGGCCTGATGAAGCTGGCCGAGGCGGCCAGCCAGAACGGCATCATCCTGGAGTACGGCGCGCTGTCGACCGAGCCGACGCCGTATCCGCTGTTCCTGGCGCTGCTGAAGGCGCTCAGCGTGCGCGGTTACACGCTGTTCGAGTTCAACGGCAATGCCGACCGCCTGGCGCTGGCCGAGAAGTTCATCCTCGACGGCATCGCCGCCGGCAAGCTGAAGCCGGTGATCGCCAAGACCTTCCCGCTGTCGCAGATCGCCGAAGCGCAGCGCTACATGGAATCGAACCAGCAGTTCGGCAAGATCGTGGTGACCACCGAAGGCTGATTGGGTCGGCCAGCGCCGGCACGTCCGGCACTGCACGAACAGGCCCGCCACGCACTTCGCTGCGTGGCGGGCCTTGTTCGTTTCCACCGCCGCGCGGGCGCGTGCGGTGTGCAGCGGACGCGGCCGGAACATCCAGCGCGGCGTGTCGGGCTGGCTGCTAGGCTTTCACGATGAACGCCAACCCCGACAACCTGATCTGGATCGACTGCGAGATGACCGGTCTGATCCCCGAAGAACATCGCCTGATCGAGATCGCCACGATCGTCACCGACAGCCAGCTGAACTGGCTGGCGACCGGTCCGGTAATCGCCATCCACCAGCCGGAGCATGAGCTGGCCAAGATGGACGACTGGAATGTCCGCCAGCATGGCCAGTCGGGTCTGACCGCCCGGGTGCGCGCCAGCGCCATCGGCGAGGCCGAGGCCGAGGCGCAGACCATCGCCTTCCTGCGCGACTGGGTGCCGCCCGGCAAGTCACCGATCTGCGGCAACTCGATTTGCCAGGACCGGCGCTTCCTGGCGCGCTGGATGCCGGCGCTGGAACGCTATTTCCATTACCGCAACCTCGACGTCAGCACGGTCAAGGAACTGGCCCGGCGCTGGGCGCCGGACGTCGCAGGTGGTTTTCGCAAGGAATCCAGCCATCTGGCGCTGGACGACATCCGCGATTCGATCGCGGAACTGCAGTACTACCGCCAGCACTTCATCCGGGCCTGAGGCCGCGCCGGCCGGTGTCGGCCGCCGGTGCCTGACGCGGCGGCGGATGAGCCTGATTCGGGCCCCGGCTCAGTTGCCGGGGCGGCGGGTCGGGCGCTCGGCGAACGGATCGTCGAAGTCCTCGCCGATCAGCTTGCGCAGCTCCCGGTCCTCGCGGAATTTCTCGACGTCGCGCCAGTCGCGGCGGGCGCCAGGCGCAGCGGCGGCCTTCGGATCGACGGCCGGCGCGTCGTCGTCGAAGCTGTCGGTTTCATCGGCAAATTCGTCGAACGGCTTGGGGGGCGGCTGTGCCTTCTTGCCCGGTCTTCCTGCCATGCCTGCGCGTGCTCCACTCGATGGTTGAAGGGTCGTCGCCCCCTGATGGCGCGCGTTTTATCAGGCTTTCGCGGAGCCGGGAAGTCCCCGCCGGCGGGCCAGCAGGCGGCGTCCCAGCCCGACACCCAGCAGCAGCGCCAGCAGCGCAGGGCCGACGGCACCGCCGCCATCATCCGGACCCAGCAAGGTGTTCTCGAGGTCGGCACGCAGCGTGTAGGTGGCGCCTGGCGTGCGGTCGTAATTGACCACGGTGACGTAGTAGCTGCCAACCTGCGGATTGTCGATCTGCACGGTTTCATTGCCGTCGCGCGATCGGTCGCCGCGCTGGGCATCCGGCACGTTGACGAAGTAGAACGGCTCCGGATCGCCTTCGGACAGATCGACATCGGCATCGAGGTCGACGCTGTACTGGGCCGGCTGTGCGTAGCGGACGAAGATGTCGATGTCGTTGCTGCCGCTCGACTGGATGCGCAGACGATTGCGTCCCGCCGGCAGGCTGGCGGCCTCGAAAACCCAGGTGTGGAACTCGTCGTACAGACCGTTGCCGATCGTCTGGCTGACGGTCTGGCCGGCCAGCAGCCGGCCGAATTCGAGACGGAACTGGCGCGTCGCGCGGTAGCCGCCGTCGGCACTGATCGCCAGGGTGAAGGCGATCTGCCGGTAGCCGCTCAATGTCGCCGGCACCTGCACGGCGAAGCGGCCGGTCTGGCTGCCGCCGCTGGCCAGCGTTCCGAAATCGACGCTGCCGGCGGTGACCAGGCCCTCGACGTCGGCACTCAGCGTGGCCCGAACGCCGGTCGCCGCCTGCCACAGGTTTTCCAGGCTGATCCGCAAGGTCGCGCTTTCGCCCGGATCAAGACGGCCGTTGCCGCCGTCTTCGACCACGACCGGTTCGTAGACCGGCACCGTCTGCGTGCCGCTGTCGTAACGCAGGTCGTAGCTGCCGGTCTGCACCGGCTTGATCACCAATGCCGGACCACTGGCGAGGTTCAGCGCCCGCGCGGCATCGAGGCGGCCGCTGGCGGTACGGGCGGCAGCCGGCTTGGCGGGGTCGAGCCCGGCCTGGCCGGCGTTGATCAGGCGCGCCTTGACGTCGCGGACCGACGCAGCCGGAAAGTAGTCGCGAATCAGCGCGGCGATGCCGGACACGTAGGGCGCGGAGAACGAAGTGCCGTTGATGCCGTCGGTCGTGTAACCGCCATCAAGCGCGGTGGTGACGATCTGCAGGCCGGGCGCGGCCAGCGGCACGGTCACCGGACCGTAGGTCGAAAAGCTGGCGATGCCGTCCTGCCGGTTGGTGGCCGCGACGGCGACGACATTGGGCACCCGGTAGTTCGCCGGATAGGTGGCGCCGGAGAAATCGAGGTTGGAATCCTGGTTGCCGGCGGAGGTGACGAACAGGATGCCGGCAGCGTCGAGTTCGGCGATCGCATCGACCTCGCTGCGCGAATAGCCCGGGCCGCCGTAGCTGGCGTTGATCACCTGCGCGCCGTTGCGCCGCGCGTAGTCGAAGGCACGCAGCTGGCTGGCGACATCGAAGCCGAAGCGCAGCGGCATGATCCGTTCGTTCCACGCGGCACCCGCGACACCCCGGCCGTTGTTGCCGACCGCTGCTGCGGCGCCGGCCACGGCGGTGCCGTGCCCCTCGCTGGTCGAGGTCGGGCGAGGATCGGCATCGTCGTCGACGAAGTCGTAACCGGGCACCATGTTGGCGGCCAGATCGGGGTGATCGGTCTGGAAAGCGTCGTCGATGATCGCGATCGTGACCCGGCCCCGGCCGGCGCGGTCGGCAGCGCCGCTGCCAGTGGCATCCCAGGCGTTGCCGACGTTGAGATCGGCGCCGGGCGTGCCGGCCGGGCCGCCGGCTGCGAAGTTGGCCTGGCCGGTGTTGCGCAAGCCCCACTGCGTCGGGAACAGCGGATCGTTCGGGAAGGCCGCATGGCGGCGGCGCAGGAAGTTCGGCTCGGCGAACTCCACGCGGGCGTCGCTCGACAGCATCGCGATGGCGCCAGGCACGTCGACCGCCGCCGGCAGCGCCAGGCGCTCGTAGCGGCCATCGAACCAGGCCTCCTTGCTGCTGAGCCCGTGTGTGGCTTTCAGCGTCGACGCGGCAGCAGCAGCGGCGCCCGGCTTGCCCGACGTCCGGTACTTCACAATCAGCTCGCCCGGCCGGTACGGCAGGTGCTGCGTGCCGCTGTCCTGATCGGCATTCGGCACGACATGGGATGGACCGATTGCAAAGACCGGCGGCAGGCTCAGCGCGGCAAGCCAGGTCAGCCGGCGCAGCCGACGCAGGGAAGGGGATGGCATGGACGGCGACTCCGCGAGCAAGAGGGCGATGGACGCGATGATGGTCGAGACCGCGCAGCCGGTGCCAGCCACGGCAGCGGCTGCTGGCTGCCCTCCGTCGGCTGCATCGAGTGGTCGCGCCGGAGGATGGCCGGACGATCGCTGGAAGCGATTATCCCGACGAGGCGGCTGCGCAGAAAATTCTTCCCCACCAGCGATGCAATGTTGTTAGACTGCGCGCCGTCGTGTGGGGCGGTAGCTCAGCTGGGAGAGCGCTGCGTTCGCAATGCAGAGGTCGGGAGTTCGATCCTCCTCCGCTCCACCAATCCGACATCCGAAGTCACCCGTAGACGCCCGAAAAGCCCTGAGAAAACAGGGCTTTTTTCGTTTTCGTCATCCGAAGAATTCCACCGGTTTCCGTTTGCATCCGGGAACAATCCGGGTAGGTTTCCGGGTAACTCGGAAGCCGGATGGGTAACTCGTGACCAAGCGCGCAGGATTGACCGACCGGGAATGCCGTAACGCCAAGCCGAAGGACAAGCCGTACAAGCTGAGCGACGAACGCGGCCTATTCCTCCTGGTGAACCCGAACGGCTCGAAATGGTGGCGGTTCCGCTACACGTGGCAGGGCAAGGATCAGCTGCTGTCGCTGGGCGTCTATCCCGCTGTGCCCCTCGCCGGGCGGAAACTCACAGATCCCGAGCGGCAAGCAGGCAAGCCAGACCGAATCAAGGGCGCGCGCGAGCTACGCGACGAAGCCCGCGAGTTGCTTGCCGCCGGCGTCAATCCGGCCGAACAAAAGCAGCTCGTCCGCGATGCGATGGCCGCGACCGCGGTGTCCAGCTTCGAGGCCGTTGCACGAGAATGGTTTGCGAAGTTCTCGCCGGGCTGGGCGGTAAGCCATGCCGACAAGATCATCCGTCGACTCGAACGCGATGTCTTCCCCTGGCTCGGCAGGCGACCAATTGGCGAGATTGAGCCGAAAGAGCTGTTGGCGGTACTGCGCCGCGTCGAGGCACGCGGCAAATTGGAAACGGCACATCGGGTTCATCAGAACTGCGGGCAGGTGTTCCGCTATGCCGTCGCCACCGGCCGGGCCCAGCGCGATCCCAGCGGGGACTTGCGCGGCGCGCTGGCGCCTTGGGAACCGCAGCACTACCCGTCGATCACCGATCCGAAGGCCATCGGGGAGTTGCTTCGCGCGATGCACGATTACAAGGGAAGCCTCGTCACTGCCAGCGCGCTGAAACTGGCGCCGCTGCTGTTCGTGCGTCCTGGCGAACTGCGCCGCGCGGAGTGGGCGGAAATCGACCTCGAAAAGGGCGAATGGCGCATCCCCGCCGAAAAGATGAAGGCGCGCGCGCTGCACATCGTGCCGCTGGCCGAGCAAGCGATCGCGATCCTGCGCGAGTTGCACCCGCTGACGGGAACAGGTCGCTACGTCTTCCCGGGCGTTCGCACCAAACGTGAGCCCATGAGCGAAAACACGGTCAACGCCGCGCTGCGCCGTATGGGATACGCGAAGGAACAGATGACGGGGCACGGCTTCCGGAGCATGGCGTCGACGCTACTGAACGAGCAGGGGTGGAACCGCGATGCGATCGAGCGGCAGCTAGCCCACAGTGAGAAGGACAAGGTACGCGCTGCCTACAACTACGCTGAGTTCCTGCCCGAGCGGCGCAAGATGATGCAGGCATGGGCCGACTATCTCGACGTGCTGCGCGAGGACCGCAAGGTGATCACCGGCAATTTCGGCCGCGCCGCCTGATTGTGTGACCGGCACGCCCCGCGCCGGATCACGCGGAGCAATGAGGCGGGCCGATAGCGTGCTGACACACGCCGCCGGCCTTGACTCGAAACATGGAGTAGGACCATGAAGCAAGCTGACCCAAGCGTATCAAGCCCCGGGCCCGCCTTCGGATTCACGAGCCTAAAGGTCACTGCGGCGCGGATCGATGATCCGAGCGTCTATGCTGTCGTCGTCGGCTCGCAGTGCTGGTGCATGCAGTCGGACGATGAGCCGACCATGATCGTCGTCGGGCCTGGCGCATCCGACGACAAGCTCCAGCGCATGGCAGAGCGCTTCGCCTACCCCCTGCAGAAGCTGGTCGAGCTGCGCGCCGCTCAAGCCGTGGCGGGTGCCGCATGAGCACGCGCCGTGAAGCCTTCAAGCAAGGCTATGTCGCTGCCTTCGGCGGCGAATCTAATGTCAATCCAGCCCAGATGAAGGCAGCACTCGATTGGTTTGAGCTGCGCTCAGCGGGCAGCAAGACGGGAAAGCGCGCGGCTAAGTCCCGCAATTTCACGCGCGCAGATCAAGTACGAAAGGGCGATATCGCGCTGAAGATCGGCGGCTTCATCGGAAGCACGTCTGGCGAAATGGTGCTTATCACTGACGATCCGCGCATGGGCTACGTCAGATTCGTGGATCAGAACGGGAATCGTGTCCTATCGCACCGGCTGATGAGCGAGAACTGTAACGGAAGAATTCGCCCGAATGACAGCCACAAAGGCTGGTATCCGACGGCCTGGCATATCCGCATTCCGCCGTTCGATGAACTCGAGCAGATGTTCGGTCCGTCGGGCAGCAACCGGCGGAATTGATAACTGATTGGCGAGCGGGCGCATCGTGATGAAGGCCCCGTCGAAGCAGAATCGATCGGCGAAAGCTGCTGGTGAGCCATTGCCGAAGACATCGGAGGCCCCGCCTTGGATCGGGACAGCGAAGCAGCCTGGCAGGCTTCACAATGTTTTGCGGGTCATTGAAGAACGTTACTCCGCCGATCCTGCCGCCGCGCACGCTCTCGAAAAGCTCAAGCGGCTGTTGACGGCCCCCCTGGCCGTTGACGCTTGGTCAAAGATCGACGCTATAGCGCGGAAGATTGGAAGCCCTAGTGCAGCGCTCGCGCACAAGGTCTGCGTCGCAGCAGCAGCCGTTTTACTTGGAGACGTCGACCTAGCCAATCCGCCTGACCCTGCGCGCCGAGAACGCGATATCGCTGCGCAACTTCGTCGAATCGTCGAAGGCGATGGCGATCGCGAAATAGGCGACGCGGGATTCACGGACTTGGAGCGGGAAATTCTGTTCCCTGATTTCGTCAAGGCTGCCCTTCGCGTCGCGAACCATCTCGAGAAAGTCGCCACTATTGAATCGCCGTTGAAAGTAGCGGCCGCGCGGCGGCCCAATCGCGATACCAACGAACGTATGATGTTCATTCGGGTGGTAGGCGCGACGATGAAGAGGCATCTCGGCAAGGTGCCGATTTCGGTGCTTGTCACCTTTACAAACACGGTGTTCGATGATCGTCCGGTGTCGGAGCAGATAGTTCGAAAAGCGCTTTCCGCACAGTAAATGGCAAAGAACGCTTGAGATAGGGATATTTTTCTGCCGGCTCGATAAGCGCCCAATGGGTTCCGAGCGCAGCGCATCGGGCGACTGCGGAAAACGGAGACTGCAATGGCGACAGCACCGAGCATCCGGATCCTCCGGCTGCGGGACCTCAGCATGAAGATCGGCCTGCGATCCAGTTCGATCTATGACCGGCTGAACAAGAACTCCCCGCGGTTCGATCCGACGTTTCCGAAGCCGATCAAGCTCGGTCAGTCGAGTGCGATTGGATTCGTGGAAGGCGAGGTCGACGCCTGGCTTGAAGCGCAGATCGAGGCCAGCCGCGCGAAGGTCGCCTGACGTGGCCGGCGCGGGGGAGGAAGAGGGCGGGCAGGTGAGCACTACCCGCACGACGTGCACGGTCTCACCGGTGAAGTCACCTGCGGAGAGGGAAGCAGACTGCCTGCAGGCGCTGCGCGAGGGAATCGTCGCCCTCGGGATTCAACCGGGCGCTGCCGTTTCGCTGTTCGCGCTCGCATCGAGCTACGGCAAGGCTTCGGCCTGCCGGATGCTCGCCGATCGCGAGGCGCGCGCTGCGGAGGCGCTGGGAGTGCCCTGCGAATGAAGGGCGTCACTGACTGCCGCGTGTCTACCGGCCTGATCAGCCATCCGAAGAAGCTGAAGCTTCAGCGGCGGCTCGGCAAGCAAGCCGTCTGGTCGCTGATCGCGCTATGGAGCTTTGCAGCTTCGAACAGGCCCGACGGCAGTCTCACCGGCATGACTGCTGAGGACATCGCGATCGCAGCCGACTGGGACGGCGATGCGGATGCGTTCGTCAGTGTCCTTGTTGATCTGCGACTGATTGACGGTGAGCCTGGCCAGCTCAGCATTCACGACTGGGCGGAGAACAATCCGTGGGCCGCCGGATCTTCGAAGCGGTCCGAGTCCGCGAAGGTAGCTGCGCTCATCAAGCACCACGGCAAGGATGGAGCTCGCATGCTGGTCGCATCCGAAGCGCATGCGGGTCGCACTGCGGAAGAAGACGAAAACACTGCGCTCCGCATGCCCGTCGCATCCGAAGCGCATGCGACATCAGTGAATCCGCAATGCCCCGTTTCCGTCTCCGTCTCCATCTCCGCTTCCGACTCCATTTTCCACCCTCCCACAAGCAGCGAGCCTTCGGCGGTTGGCGAAAGAGAGGAGCTTCCTCCGGCAAACGCTGTTGCACCCTCTCAGGCTGAGCGCAGGATCGAAGATCAGCGGCCTCTAACAATCAGCGCGGCAGCCGGCGGCCCAAAGCAGTACGCGACAGCCGCCGCACCACGGGGCACCCGGCTACCGACTGCCTGGAAGCTGGACACGCAGCTGATCACCGAAGCGAAGCGAGCACGTACCGAAGCCGGCCTTGCGCCGCTGACCGACGTCGAGCTTCGGGCCGAGGGCGCGAAGTTCCGTGACCACTGGCATGCCGCTGCCGGCGCCAAGGGGGTCAAGCTCGATTGGCTGGCCACCTGGCGCAACTGGATTCGCAACGCCCGCCCGGCCATGCCGTTCACCGGCGCGCCGCCGGTCGCGGCCTCGGCACAGATGGCGATCACCGCCGATGACGAGGATCCGACTTGACGCCGCTTTCCCGATCAACCCGCTTTGCCGACAGACGGGCAGCGATCTGCATCGCCTGCCCGATCACCGGAAAGCCCGCTGTTCCGCAAATTCACGAGAGGCAAAAGTCATGACCAGACCAATAACCCAACCGCAGCCCCGTACCCTCGCCGAAGTCGAGCTGCTGATCGGCAACGCCAAGGCCCTGAAATCTGGCGTCGACACCCGGCTTCCCGAACTGGAGAAGCAGCGCCGGCAGGCTCTGCTCGACGCCGACGACGCGGCTGTCGACAAGCTGGAACGCGAAATCGAGATCGCCAAGCGGGACCGAGAACGCGCCATCGCGCGTCTGTCGATCCTGGCCGACGAACGAGTCGACGCGATTGAACGCGAGGCACAGGACGAAGCTCAGGCGCTCGCAGAGAAGGCAGAGCGGGTACGCACGGCCGGCGTGAAGCTGATCACGATCGACTACCAGAAGGCCGCGCAGGCACTTGCAGAAATCCTGAAGAAGCTCACCGCTGCCGAGGAGTTCATCCGTGACGTGAATCGCCGGGTCGGCGACCGCATTGCGCACGTCGAGGCGATCAACAGCAGCGCCGGCCGCCTGGAGCCGGAAACGTCGCACTACGAAATCGAGAAATGGTGGCGGTTCCCGTCCTTCCCCGAGTATGCCGGCCCCCGCCTGCGCAGCCTTGACGGGTCGGCCTGCCCGTCACGGCCTGACAAGCGCCCGCTGGGTCAGGACAAGGACGGCGAATGGTTGTTCGAAACCCCCGAGCTGCGCGAACGCAAGGTGCGGGTGCTGGACACCAACACGCGCAACGGCGATGACCTTGAAGCCCTGGTCGGGGTGCTTCCGGCGGTTGGGCTTGATGACGATCCGATCTGGGATCAGCAGCAGTTGCACCACGCTCGGGCCGAATTTGAACGCCTAGCTGACGAACTGCTCCTCGACACGGCAGGGGAACCCGCAGTGAAGCGCGGGCGCCCTGCGGCTGCGGCAGCGTGAGGCGCGCCCGTCATGCAATGGCCAGCAACTAAGCAACGGCCGCAGCGGCCCGAGAAAGCAATGCCCAGCAGCGACCCGCACAGCGCTGCGACCAACGGCAACCCGGCCAGCACCCGACGCTTCAAGCGTTGCCACCGAGGGAAGAAGTGACGATGACGACCCCTGAAGCCGATCCACCCGCGATCAGGTTGTACATTCACGGCAAGCCCTACGTGCTTACTCCGTTCGAGTTCGCTGACCTGCCTCGGGTCGCTGAGATTGGTGTGGTCATCATCGGCCGCATTGCACCGATCAGGTCACCCGAAGGCTTATTCGGCGCACTGAGGCATTGCAGCGCTGAACTGCTGGAGCTTGCGGCACTTTCGGCAAAAGTACCGCCCGCAGAGTTCGAGGTCCTGCCGGCCGGCGACGGCCTTGACCTGGTGATGGGCATGTTCAAGCTGAATCAGACCCTGCTGACTCACCAGCTGCCGAAGATGGTTGAGGCGGTATGCGGATTCACGACCGGCGTGCTGGCAGCTGCGCAGACTGCGGCCGAACTGAAATTGCTGGCGACGATGCCGGCGGCTGGAGGGCACTGACATGGCCAACCGCGACTTGCGGCTTTCGCTGAAGATTCTGGCGGATGCCTCGGAGGCGATTCGGGGATTGCGCGACACCAACCGCGAAGCACGCGGGCTCGAGGTTCAGGTCAAGGGTCTTGCCAAGCAAGCGAATCAGCTTGAAACACTGACGGAGCAGGCGAAGCGGAACGGTACAGCCTTGGAGTCAGCACGCGCTCGGGTGCGCTCGTTGCAAGAGTCGGTCACCAGTGGCGCACCCAAAGATTCTGGATTCGACGTACTGACGAGAGCGCTGAAAGCCGCGACCCGTGACGCAGCGCAACTTGAAAGATCAGAGGGCCGGCTGCAGTCGCGGATCAACGGTCTGAGCACGTCACTGCGCGCCGCCGGCGTAGATACCGCTCGTCTCGCTGAAGAGCAGCTAAGGCTTGGGCGTGCTGCTGACGAGGCTTCAGCGCGTACACGGAGGGCGGCGGCCAACGTGCGGAGAGCGGAGGAGGCCGGCAGCTCTGAAGCGGCAGCCGGCTCGATGGGCTTTCCTTCGATCGTCGGAGGTACGCGGACCGTTCTCGGGATTGCCGCCGGGTTTCAGGCGATCAACCTGGCACGCAGCGCGGTCGCGAACGCTGCCGACCTAGACGGCCTGAATCGGCAGCTTGAAGCCGTGTTCGGCAGCACCAGTCGAGCGAGTCGGGAGTTCGAGTTCGCCCGCTCCGAGGCGTCGCGGCTCGGGCTGGAATTGCAGTCGACGGCGCGCAGCTACGCGCAGTTCAGCGCCGCAACGCTCGGCACCCGACTGGAGGGCGAAAAGACCCGCGACATCTTCAGCGCCGTGAATGAAGCGGCGGCACGCTTGGGTCTGTCGACGGATCAGACGGCCGGCGCCCTCACGGCTCTGCAGCAGATCGCCAGCAAAGGCACGGTGCAGTCGGAAGAGCTACGCGGCCAGCTCGGTGAACGCCTGCCAGGTGCTTTCCAGATCGCAGCCCGGGCGATGGACGTCACGACTGCCGAACTCGGCAAGATGCTGGAGCAGGGGCAGGTTCTGTCGGATGTCTTCCTGCCGACGTTCGCTGCAGAGCTGCGCCGCTCTTTCAACACCGACGCCACGACCCGAGTCGAATCGCTCCGGTCCGGATTTGCTCGCCTTCGCAGCGAGGGCGGACTTTTCGCTGCAGAGTTCTTCGAGCCGATTGCGAGTGGCGCTTCCGGTGTCGCTGGTGTGATCGCCGAGCTGTTCAAGCAACTGAACGACTACACGCGCACCGCGCAGCAGGATCTTGAGGACCTAGGTAACGGTGTCGTGAGGGCACGCAGCACGGGCGCCCTGTTCGAGCAACGGCGCGGCGGCCTGGTCCCGGTGGGGCAAGTCGATCCGCGTGATCCGGAAGCCGCCACGCGGGTCACGCGAGGGGACATTCGCAATGTCATCCCGCTGGCGCAACGTCCGATCCTTCCTGACTTCGCCAGCATCGTCCCGAAGCCTGCGGTGCTTCCGGATTTCGGCCCCGGATTCGGTGCGCAATTCCAGGCGCAGGCCGAAACCAAGAAGACAGCCGAGCTTCGCGAGCAACTGGCGCTGGTCGGGGCGCGATCCGAACTTGAGAAGGCGCTCTATGCGATCACGAAGGGAGACGAGCGAGCTGCCAGCAACGTCGAAAAGAATCTGCTGGTCGAACTGGCCAAGGCCCGCGACGCGATTCGAGCCGAGAAGGCTGCGGCGACAAAATCACCGAAAGGGCCGAAGCCGGCTGCGGATTCCGATCAGTCCGAGCAGCGAGCTTTGGAGGAGCGGGAAGCGCCCAAGCGGCGGCTGTCGATCGACACCCTGCGCGCACAAGGCAAGGACCAGGAAGCGGCCTTGCTGGAGCTGCGCGACAAGTACCAAGCGTGGCTGAAGCAGCTGGCTGGCGATGCACAGGGGACGAAGCTTGCCGGGGAGCTGTTCGATGCCGAGCGCTTCGGGCTCCAGTTGGACGAACTGCGGGCTAAGGCCGACGCGGCGCTTTCGACCTTCCGGGCCGTGCAGGCGGCTGCGGCTGCAGGTTTGCAGGTTGGGACGGTCACACCTCGTGAGGCGCAGCAGACGATCGCCGGAAGCGCGCAGCAGACCATTGCCGCGCTACGGGCGAGTCGGGCCGAAGTCGAGAAGCTGCTGAACGACACTCCCGGCGATGGCCGATTGATCGGCTCCCTGGTTGCGATTGATCAGGGAATCGCTGACCTCGTGCAGAACAGCCGCTCTCCGTTCGCGCAGTTCCTCGCGCAATGGGAGGCGACGACTATCGGCATGCAGGCCGCCGCGACCGGATTTCTGGACAGCACGGCCGACGGCATTGCCAGCTTGGTTACGGGCGGCAAGTTCCAGTTCGGTGATCTGCTGCGATCCTTCGCTAAGGACATCGTGAGTTCGCAGCTCAAAGGCCTTTTCGCCGAACTCTTCAAGGGCATCTCGTCGAGCGGTGCCGGAAGCGGCATCTTCGCCGCCATCGGCAACGCGTTCGGATTCGCGGAAGGCGGCCTGGTGCGCGGGCCAGGGTCCGGCACCAGCGACAGCATCCCGGCCCGCCTGAGCAACGGCGAGTACGTGATCAAGGCGGCATCGGTGCGGAAGGTCGGCACCCGGTTTCTGGACGCCCTGAACGGCGCGACGATGCCCGGCTCGATGCGCGCCGGCGTGCCGGCCTTTGCCAGCGGCGGGCTGGTCGGTGACGTCGCTGCGCGGAGCGTGCGCGGGACTTCCGGCGCGCCAACGCTGAACGTGCCGATCTCGATCAGCGTGCCGGAATCAACCTCGCGCGAAGACAGCGAACGCATCGCCCGTGATACCGCGCGCGCCGCGCAGGCGGCGGTGCAGCAGGTGCTGGCCAACGAGATGCGCCCCGGCGGACTGCTGGCATGCGCATGACTTGGGTCAACGAGGAGTCCGAACATGCCGCTTGACGCAATGCTCCCGACGATGGCCGACACACTGCGCGTCGAGCTGTTTGCCGCAACTGTCGGGGTGCCGATGATGCTCGCACCGGACGCGCACCGGATCCTGCTGAACGGCAGCGCGGTACGGCAGGCGGCATTGTCAGCGGTCGACGATCGATACCTGCTGCAGCCTAACGGAACTGCTGTTGTTGCGATCACCGGTACCTTGCTGAATCGACCGACGCGCGCCTCCGCGTAATTCGGGGTACCGACCTACAGGGAATTGCTTGCGCGAATCGAAGCTGCGAGAGCCGATCCCAAGGTCTGCCGCATCGTCCTTGAAATCGATAGCTATGGCGGTGTCGTATCGGGTGTTTTCGACTTCACGGACGCCCTGTTCGCCATGCGGGATGCCGGCCCGCCGATCATCGCGGCCGTGAACGAAACAGCAGCATCGGCGGCCTACCTCATCGCGGCAGCCGCATCCGAGGTGGTCATCCCGACAACGGCCCGGGTCGGTTCAATCGGTGTCGTCGTCGCGCATCTGGACGTGTCGAAGGCCATGGAAGCTGCCGGTTACGCGATGACCTACATCCATGCCGGTGACAAGAAGATCGACGGCAATCCGTACTCGGCGCTGCCAAGGCGGGTGCGCGATGACTTGCAGGCACAGGTCGACGACACCTATGAGCTGTTCGTCGATCGCGTGGCGCAATACCGCGGAATCGCGTCGACCGCAGTGCGCGCGACGCAAGCCGGCATGTTCACCGGTGCCAATGCGGTCGCGGCAGGCCTGGCCAGCCGGGTCGACAGCTTCCGCGCTGTGCTCGACAACAAGCCGATCATGCCGGCGATCACGGGGATGATCTCCTCGCTACCCGCTTCAACGCCGATCAAGCCCTCAGCGGCGGTAGTCGCCAGTTCCAAGCCTTCTCCCCGGCAACGCTCTGCGTCGGAGATTTGGGATCAGGTTCTTGCCGAGCAAGCCGCACGGCTTGGTCCGACCATGGCATCCGCGCAACAGCCGCAGCCCATCGACGATGCCCGCGACCGGCCTGCTGCCGTCAGTGCGTCGGCATGCAGCGTGTGGGATCAGGTTCACGCGAACATGGCCGCCCGGAGAGGCCCTGCAGCACGTCCTGGGACGTTGCAGTCGCAAGCCGCCACTGCACCGGGTGCCGATACCGAGGGCGCCACAGGCAGCCACTGCAGGGCTTCCGAGCAGGCCACCCAAGGCTAGCGGAGCCCGGAAGGGATTCCACCCCCCGGTCGCGGGTCCTTCCCAGAGGGGGTCAGAGTGGGGGTGCGGGGAACCCCGCTTTTCGAGGATTTTCGGCTGCCGAAACGCGTTTCCGCTTTTCCGGAATCTTGAACCAATGCCTATCCTCAATCGGGGCAGCGGCAAGGTCATCGCATCTTGGCCAGCGTGCCGAAGGCGCCGGCCGCCAGCAGCAGGCCGACCGCGCTCATGCGCAGCGCGAACAGCGCCACCACGCCGATCAGCACCGCGATCCCCAGCAGCACGGCCGGCCAGATCGGCGTCGGCGTGCAGCCGGCGAACGGATCGAGCGGCAGGCTGTCCGCCTCCGGGTTCGGCGGCTGCGGCGCGGCGATGCCGCGCTGTTCATCGGTCAGCGCCTGGCCATCGCGGTAGAACAGCGGCGGCGGTGTCGGCCGGGTGCGTATCGGGTCGTCGGTATGGGTGGCGTTCCGGCGGGCCATGCGTGTCAGCCTTGAGTTGGTGAAAGCTTGACTGTCGACCACGTAACTGCGACTCCGCGCAACTGTCCTCGACTTCCACCTGATTCTCAAGCTCTCCGAGAGCATCCGACGAACGGAAAACCGCCGACATCGCGGCATCGAGAGACGCAGTGTGCAAAAAAGCGGGTAACTTTCCGGATAACCGAACTCGACCAATTCTCACAAAGCCTTGCAGAGAAAGGGGTGCGACGGGCATTTCGATCCTCCTCCGCCCACCAAACGACGCACGAATGAGCCGCTCGCCGCATGGCCTGCGGTTTTTTTCTGCCTGTTGATCGGGTCGACGGCGCGACGTTCAGACGCCGTGCCGCACCGGTAGGTCGTCGTAGCGCTTCCAGCGATAGATCGCCGCCGACAGCAGCCAGCTGACGGCGAACACGCCGATCACCAGATAGCCGACGTTCTCCAGACCCGCGTCCAGCTGCTCGATCAGCGCGCCGGCACGGCCCTCGATCTCGAACTTGCGCGCCAGCAGGCCGATGACCTCGATGCCACCGATCACCACGGCCACCAGGATCGACACGCTGGTGATCGTCAGGTTGTACCAGAGCTTCCGGACCGGATGATCGAAAGCCCAGCCGTAGGCGCCGACCATCAGCACGCTGTCGGCGGTGTCGATCAGCACCATGCCGGCGGCGAACAACGCCGGGAACAGCATGGCCGACCACAGCGGAATGCCGTCGATGGCGTGGGTAGCGGCCATGCCGAACAGGGCGATCTCGGTCGCGGTGTCGAAGCCCAGGCCAAACAGGAAGCCGATCGCCGCCATGTGCCAGCTCTTGCCGACCAGCCGGAACAGCGGCCGGAACATGCGCGCCAGAAAGCCACGGCCGGCCAGCAGCAGGTCGAGATCGTCATCGCTGACCGGCAGGCCGGCGCGCACCCGGCGGAAGCTGCGCCAGACGCCTTTCAGGATCATGAAGTTGGTGACTGCGATCAGCAGCAGGAAGAAGCCGGAGACCGCCGTGGAAATCAGGCCGCCGATGTCACGGTAACCATCCATGCGCTGCTGCAGTGCCGAGGCCGCCAGCACGATTACGCCGACCGCGATGACGATCAGCGAGGAATGGCCGACCGAGAACCAGAAGCCGACCGTCAGCGGCTGCTTGCCTTCTTGCATCAGCTTGCGGACGACGTTGTCGATGGCGGCGATGTGGTCGGCATCGACCGCATGGCGCAGCCCGAACACATAGGCCAGCACCGCTGTTCCGAGCAGTGCCGGATTGCCGCGAAAGACCGCCAGGCTGAGCATCCAGACCGCGATGTTCAGGCCCAGCAGCAGCGCGAAGAGCGCGGTCAGCTTGTAGCGCTGGCCACCGGCGGCATCGCTGAACGCGGCTTTCAGCAAACCAGCACCGGCGTACGCCGGGCCACGTGCGTGTGGCGGCCGGTCGGGCGTTCCGCGATCTCGTGTTCGAGCGCGTGCAGGCGCTCGGCATCGGTCAGACCCTTGGCGATCAGCAGCGCTTCCAGGCTGTCGACCCAATGCTGGTAGTAGGTGTCGCCGAGGTCGGCATCGCCGGCGGCCTGCGCGGCCTTGATCGTTGCGCCGAGGGTGTCGGCCCATTCGTTCCAGGTGAACGCGCCGCGCTGATGGCTGCGGATCACCAGCGCGAAGATCTGCGCTTCCCAGGGCTCGCGGAACACCGGGCCATCGGCATCGGCGGGAATGGCCGGCAGGCCGGCGGGCAGCGGTGGCGGCGTGTTCATGGCGCGGGGTCGAGATAGCGGTCGAACAGGTCGATGTAGACCGAGTCGAGCGGCGAGGCCTGCGGCCCCCACAGTTCCTGCGCGCTGAAACGCACGCTGTAGACATGCTGGGGTTCGTGGCCGAGCCCGTGGGCAACCGTGTCGTTGAACGAGAACGTGCCGTTGTCGGCGCGCACCGTGCCGCGCTTGCCACGGATGTAGCGGGGCAGCCGGGTGTGGTTCAGCGGGTGCACGTTCCTGGCGATCACGGCGTCGCCGGGGCTAAAGCGCGGCGGCTCGGTGTCTGGCATCCGCGTCGAGGCGCCGGTGGCCAGCAGCGGTGCGACCATCTCCAGCGGCAGGGCGGGCATCAGTGCGCCGCCTTGCGGCCGGCGGCGCGCAGTTCGGCGATCTTCGCCTGCAGTTCGGCATCGGTGACCGCGCCGCCGCGAATCAGCAGCGCTTCGATCGCGTGCAGCCAGTGTTCGTAATAGCTGGAGCGCAGGTACTCGTGGCCGGGCATCCGCTCGATCTCGGCGCGGAACATGTCGACGTTGAAGAAGCCTCCGGCGAAGCCGCCGAAGAACAGCGCGAACACGCGCTTCTCCCAGTCGGCATGGAACACCGGTTCGTCGGCTTCGCGGTCGATCGGTCCGAAGGCCTGCATGCCGCCCATGTCGTGCACGCCGTTCATGGTTGCGCCCCGGCTGCCTTGGGCAGCCCGGTGCCGATCATCGAATCGCGGGTCACCAGGTCCATCAGCGCCTCCTCGTCGAGACCTTCCGAGCCCGGCGGACGTTCCGGCAGCACGAAGTAGCGCAGCTCGGCGTTGGAATCCCAGACCCGCACTTCCTTGTCGGCCGGCACCTCGACGCCGAACTCCTTCAGCACACCGCGCGGATCGATCACCGCGCGCGAACGATACGGTGCGGACTTGTACCAGACCGGCGGCAGCCCGAGCGTCGGCCATGGATAGCAGCTGCACAGCGTGCAGACCACCATGTTGTGGACACCCGGCGTGTTCTCGACCACCACCATGTCCTCGCCCTGCACGCCGGAATAACCCAGTTCGGCGATCGCCTTGCTGCCATCGGCGAGCAGCCGCGCCTTGTAGGCGGGATCAGTCCAGGCGCGGGCCACCACGCGGGCACCGTTGCGCGGACCGATGCGCGTTTCGTAGGTGTCGACGATGGCATCGAGTGCCGCCGGATCAACCAGTCCCTTCTCGGTCAGCAGCGCTTCCAGCGCTTTCACGCGCAGCACCACCTCGGGAAGCGGCGCGTCATGCCCGTGCGCATGATCGTGATCCTGGGACATGGCGGCTCCTCAAAGACGAACGCGATGTCGGCGAACGTAGCGGCGGACCGGCAGAGCGTCAATCGGGGGACGGCACGCGCTTGCCGCTGCACAGCTTGCAGGTGGAGCCTCCGGATATTCCCTTCTTTTGACGCTGTTTCGAGGAGATCCGCGCGATGAAAAAGCCGACACACGATGAGATGGCCGAGGTGGCCCGCGAACTGGGCATGCACCTGTCGGCCGCCGAGATCGACAGCTTCCTCGGCCTGATGGACGGCACGGTCGCCGCCTACACGGCGCTGGAAGATATGCCGGACGTGCTGCCGCGCGTCGCCTATCCGCGTACGCCGGGCTACCAGCCGAGTGCCGCCGAGAACCCGCACAACGCCTGGTATGTGAAAAGCCGTATCGACGGCGCCGCCAGCGGCCCGCTGAAGGGCAAGACCTTCGCGATCAAGGACAACATCTGCGTGGCCGGCGTGCCGATGATGAATGGTGCCTCGACCCTGGAGGGCTACGTTCCGGACGTCGACGCCACGCTGGTCACGCGCATCCTCGATGCTGGCGGCACCGTGCTCGGCAAGTCGCACTGCGAATACTTCTGCTTTTCCGGCGGCAGCCATACCGGCGCGCTCGGACCGGTGATCAATCCGCACAAGCAGGGCTATTCGTCGGGTGGCTCGTCGTCGGGCAGCGCCGTGCTGGTGGCGACCGGCGAGGTCGACATGGCGATCGGCAGCGACCAGGGCGGCTCGATCCGCATGCCGTCATCCTGGTGCGGCATCGTCGGCATGAAGGCCACCCACGGCCTGGTGCCGTACACCGGCATCATGGCCATCGAGGCCACGCTCGATCACATCGGGCCGATGACCGCCAACGTCGCCGACAACGCGCTGCTGCTCGATGTCATCGCCGGCAGCGATGGCCTGGACGCCCGCCAGGTCGAGGTGCGGCGCGGCGACTACCTCGGCGCGCTCGGCCAGCCGGTCAAGGGCCTGCGCATCGGCGTGGTCCGCGAAGGCTTCGGCCACGGCAATTCCGAAGCCGATGTCGACGCCGCCGTGAAGCGCGCGGCAGCGCGGTTCGGCAAGCTCGGCGCGGTGGTCGAGGAAGTGTCGATCCCGATGCACACGGTCGGCATGGTCATCTGGTCGGCGATCGCCCACGAAGGGGCGACCACCCAGATGATGCACGGCAACGGCTTCGGCTTTAACTGGAAGGGCCTGTACGTGACCAGCCTGCAACGTGCCCATGACGCCTGGCGGCAGCGCGCCGACGAGCTGTCGGACACCGTCAAGCTCACCATGCTGTTCGGCCATCACGTGCTCAAGAAGTATCGCGGCCACCATTACGCCAAAGCCCAGAACCTCAACCGCCAGCTCCGCGCCGCCTACGACGACGCGCTGTCGCGTTACGACCTGCTGCTGATGCCGACCACGCCGATGAAGGCGACGAAGATTCCGCCGGCCGACTGCGGGCCGGCCGAAAGCTGCGCCCGCGGCCTGGAAATGATCGCCAACACCGCGCCGTTCGACGCCAGCGGCCACCCGGCGATCTCGATTCCCTGCGGCAGCTCGAACGGCCTGCCGATCGGCATGATGCTGATTGGCAGGCACTGGGACGAGGCGACGATCTACCGCGCCGCGCACGCCTACGAGCAGGCCGTGACGATCCCGGAACGCGGGCGCAAGCGGGCGCGCTGAACCCGAGGCTGTCAGATCCGCGGATGTCGCTGCCGGCGTGCGCCGGTCATCTTCGCGGCGTCTGCGGCGCGTGGTGCAGCGGCGGTGACTGCAGTATCCGCGCTCGCCTCGTTCGAATTCACCGATATCGAGCGCATCGAAGTGCTGCGCGGCCCGAAGGGCACGCTGTTCGGCAAGAACACCACGGCCGGCGCGATCCACATCATCAGCCGCGAACCGACCTTCACGCCCGAATCGAACAGTGAGGTGTCGTTCGGCCCGTTCAACTTCTTTCAGGCCAAGGGAATTTCTCCGGGTCGGTGCTGGACGACCCGTTGGCAGCGCGGGTATCCGGGCAGTTCACGCGTCGCGACGGCGTCGTCGACAACGTCGTCACCGGCGATGAACTGAACGCGCTGAACAACTTCGCGCTGCGCCGCCAGCTGCTGTTCCGCGCCAACAGCGACCTGAAGCTCCGCTTTATCGCCGATGCGTCGGACCAGGATGCCGCCTATTGCACGCAGAGCTTCCTGCGCGTGGGCTACCGATTCCGCAGCGGCTGGGAGTTCGACGTGTTCGCACGCAACCTGTTCGATCACGACTACATCACGGCGCTGACCATGCAGACCGGCAACTCCGGCCTGATCCTCAGTCAACCCAGCGATCCGCGCATCGTCGGCGGCACGGTGCGGGTCCGCTTCTGAACGGCGCGCCGCGCGCCGCTCAGGCGGATGGCTTGGCTGCCGTGATCTTCGTTCGCCAGTCGGCCGCCTTCGCCAGCACGGCCGGTTCGTCCAGCGTCAGCAACTGCCGGTTGCGCATCAGCGCGCGGCCGGCGACATAGACATCGGTGACCTGGTCGCGGCCGACGGCGTAGGCGAGGGTGGAGATCACGTCGTAGACCGGGGTCGTCGACGCATGGCTCAAGTCGATCGCGATGAAGTCGGCCGACTTGCCGATCGCCAGCGAACCGGTTTCGTTGTCGATGCCCAGCGCCCTGGCGCCGTTGAGCGTCGCCAGCTTCAGCGCGGTGGCGGCCGGCACCGCGCGCGGATCGCCGGATGCGCCCTTGGCCAGCAGCGCGGCGGTGCGGGTTTCGGCCAGCAGGTCGAGATCGTTGTTGCTGGCTGCGCCATCGGTGCCGACCATCACGTTGGCGCCGGCGGCGATGAGTTTCGCGATCGGCGCGATGCCGCTGGCCAGCTTCAGGTTCGATTCCGGGCAGTGGGCGATGCTCATCCCGAGCCGGCCGCAGTCGGCGATCTCCTCGTCGCTGAGCTGGGTCATGTGCACGGCGATGAAGTCCGGGCCGAGCAGGTCGAGTGCGGCCAGCCGCGCCAGCGGCCGGCGGCCGTCCGGGCCGACCAGCGCCTGGTTTACCTCGTCGGCGGTCTCGTGCACGTGCATGTGGATCGGCAGGCCCATCTCGGTGGCCAGCGCGCGGATCTTCAGCAGCGGCGCGTCCGACACCGTGTACGGCGCATGCGGCGCGAAGGCAGCGCGCAGCAGCGGCTGGCGGCGGATCTGGTGCTCGTAGACATCGAGACCCTTGCGGATGTAGTCGTCGGCGTCGGTCGCCCAGGCGGTCGGGAAGTCGATCAGCAGCAGGCCGATCGTTGCCCGCAGGCCGACGGCGGCCGCGACTTCGGCAGTCGCGTCCGGGAAGAAGTACATGTCGTTGAAACAGGTGGTGCCGCCGCGAATCATCTCGGCGCAGGCCAGCCGCACGCCGTCGACGCAGAACGCGCGGCTGACCACGGCCGCCTCCGCCGGCCAGATGTGGTGGTTCAGCCAGTCCATCAGCGGCAGGTCATCGGCCAGGCCGCGCATCAACGCCATCGCTGAATGCGTGTGGCCGTTGACCAGACCAGGCATCAGCGCGTGCTCGGGCAGTTCCAGCGTATCGGCTGGCTGGTAGGTCTGACGCGCGAAGGCGGCCGGCAAGATGTCGACGATGCGGCCGTCGCGGATCGCCAGCGCGTGCTCGACCAGAGCCACGCCTTCGGGTTCGATCGGCACCAGCCACTTCGGGAAGACCAGCAGGTCGATGGTTTGCATGGGGGTCATCGGATGGGGATGGGCGTTAGTTTGGCATCTCGACATCGGGCTGCCGATGACAGCTGCGACGCTAGAATGCAGCCCCGTCAATCCGATACCCGATGCAATGACTGAAACCTCCAAGGGCGTGCAGGCGATCCGCTGGCAGAACGGCGTGCTGCAACTGCTCGACCAGCGCCTGCTGCCGGCCGAAGAACGCTGGATCGATTGCCGCACGGCAGTCGACACCGCAGCCGCGATCCACGACATGGTGGTGCGCGGTGCGCCGGCCATCGGCATCGCCGCCGCGTTCGGACTGGTGCTGGCGGTGCGCGCCGATGCCGCCAACTTCGACGCCGCCGAGCGCGTGCTTGCCGCATCTAGGCCGACCGCCGTCAACCTGCACTGGGCGCTGCAGCGGATGCGCGGCGTCTGGACCGGCGATGTCGCGCGGCTGGAAGCCGAAGCGGTGGCGATCTTCGACGAGGACCTGCGCCAGAACCTGACGATGGCGCAGTTCGGTGCGGAACTGATCGCCCCGGGCTCCGCCGTGCTGACCCACTGCAACACCGGCGCGCTGGCCACCGGCGGCCACGGCACCGCGCTCGGCGTGATCCGCACGGCCTGGCAGCAGGGCCGCATCGCCGAGGTCTACAACACCGAAACCCGGCCGTGGCTGCAGGGCGCGCGGCTGACCGCCTGGGAGCTGATGCGCGAGGGCATTCCCGGCCAGCTGATCGCCGATGGCGCCGCCGCCCATCTGATGAGCACGCGGAAGATCGACTGGGTGATCGTCGGCGCCGACCGCATCGCCGCCAACGGCGACACCGCGAACAAGATCGGCACCCACATGCTGGCGGTGGTGGCGAAGCATTACGGCGCCCGGTTCATGGTCGTCGCCCCCAGCGGCACCTTCGACCTGAGCCTCGCCAACGGCGGCCTGATTCCGATCGAGGAACGCACCGCCCGGGAGCTAACCGAGTTCAAGGGCGCGGCCATCGCGCCAGCGGGCATGCGCGCCTTCAATCCGGTGTTCGACGTGACCCCGGCTGCACTCATCGACGCCATCGTCTGCGAACGCGGTGTCGTGTCGCCGCCCACCACCGCTGCCCTGAAGGCCCTGCTCGGATGATCTACCAGATCGATAACCGCATTCCGCAACTGCACGACAGCGCCTGGGTCGCCGACAACGCCGTGGTCATCGGCTCGGTGGTGATGGCGGCCGGCAGCAGCATCTGGTTCAACTGCGTGGTGCGCGGCGACAACGACCTGATCAGCATCGGCGAGAACAGCAACATCCAGGACGGCTCGCTGCTGCATACCGACACCGGCTTCAAACTGATCGTCGGCCGCGACTGCACCATCGGCCACCAGGTGATGCTGCATGGCTGCGAGATCGGCGACGGCTGCCTGATCGGCATCCAGAGCGTGGTGCTGAACGGCGCCAAGATCGGCCAGAACTCGATCGTCGGTGCCGGCAGCGTGGTGCCGGAAGGCAAGGTCTATCCGGACAACGTGCTGATCCTCGGCAGCCCGGCCGTGGTCAAGCGCGAGCTGAAGCCGGCTGAATACGAACGCATCCGCTACGGCGCCAAGCACTACGTGCAGAACGCCGCGCGCTACCGCAGCAGCCTGAAGGCGCTGCCGCCGCGATGAAGGCCGCGCTGGCGTTCGTGCTGTCGCTGGCTTCGCTGGCGGCAACGGCTGCCGATGCGCTGCCCGAACGGGATCGGCCGGCCTTCGACGCCATCGTCAACACGCTGGCACCGAACGCGGCAACGCTGGAATGGACGGCGCTGCTGCAGGCGACCGCCACTCATCCCAGCCTGATCGGCGCGCCCTACGAGGCCAACCCGCTCGACCGCGACGCCCGAGGCACGGCCGAGCCGCTGCGCGCCGGCTTCGACGGCTTCGACTGCGTGACGTACGTCGAAACCGTGCTGGCGCTGGCGCGCAGCATCGCGCTCGGCAAGACCGCGCCGGCCGACTACGCGGCGGAACTGGTGCATCTGCGCTATCGCCACGGCGAGCCCGGCTACTGCGCGCGCCAGCATTACTTCGGCGACTGGGCCGAGTTGCAGGTGGCGGCCGGCGTGCTCGAAGAAGTCACCACCGCGATGGCCGGCGACCCGGCCCATCTGGCGGTGCTGCGGCTGACCCACGGCTTCGATTTCCTCAGCCGCAACGCGGCCAAGACGCCGGGGCTGACCGCTGCCGCCGACCGGCTGCACTGCGTGCGCGAACAGGAAGCGGCGCTGTCGGCGCGCGACGACGGCAGCGCCTACATCCGCGCCACCAGCCTGCCGAAGATCGTCAACGGCCTGAAGCCGGGCGACCTGATCGCCTGGGTGGCCGACGTGCCGGGACTGGACATCCTGCATGTCGGCATCGTCGTCGCCCGGCCCAACGGCCGGCTGGAACTGGCCCAGGCCTCGAAGCGCGAGGGCCGGGTGCTGGTGTCGCCGGATCTGCTGCGCTACGCCGCCTCGCTGCGCCAGCAGCGCGGCGTGCGGGTGTTCCGGCCGCGCGATCCGCGCTGAAGCATTTCGGGCGCTATTCGACCAGCAGGAACTGCACGGTCGCCGCCGCCACTGGCCGTTCCGACGACGCCTGCCGCAGCTCGACACGCAGGTTCGCGAACCGCCGGCTGCGGGTGATCACGGTGGCGCTGCCGATGGTGTCTTCCAGCGCCGCCGAGCGCAGGTACTCGGCGGTGATGCTGAAGATGCGCGGCACCCGGGTCGCACCGGTGGCGCGGATCAGTTCGGCCTGCGCGGCGATCTCCATCAGCGCCGCCAGCGCGCCACCGTGCAGCGCCGGCACGCGCGGATTGCCGATCACCTCCGGCCGGTACGGCATCCGGCTGCGCAGCGCGCCGTCGACCTCCTCGAAGACCAGACCCAGGGTCCGCACGAACGGTACCCGGTCGAGCAGCCGCTGCACGTCGGCAGCCGTGAATTTCGCGGCCGTCATGATGCCGCCCCGGCGGGCGGCGAGACGCTTGGCGGGAACAGCGCGAAGGTGGCGCTGGCGATCGCCACCGGACGATTCAGATCGCCGTCATGGGCGATGCCGCGGATGGTCGCCAGGTGGTCGCTCAGGCCGATCACCTGGGCTTCGCAACGCACGTCGAGCCCGGCGCCGGCCGGCCTCAGGAAATCGACCCGCAGGTCCAGGGTCGCGGAGCGGCGCGGCTCGTCCATCACCGTCAGCATCACGGTGCCGCACAGCGTGTCGAGCAGGGTGCTGATCGGCCCTTCGTGCAGGTTCGCAGCCTCGGCATCGGCGACCAGGCGCGCATCGAACGGCAGGTCGGCAACGAGTTCGCCGTGCCCGATCCACACCACCTTCAGTCCGAGAAAGGCGTTGAACGGAATGCGGGTCACCATGAACCGCTGCAGTTCATCGGGCGTGTAGCTGAGCAACGGACTCATGGGCGCCTGCCTTGCGGAATCGAGGCCGCTGTCGACCGGCGACAGCGGCAGGGAATGGGCGAATCAGTTGGCCGGCTTCAGGCCGCCAAGGGCGGCGGCCAGATCGGCGATCAGCAGACCAAGCTCGCCGGTCATCAGCGTGAAGTCGACGTCGAAGGCTTCCTCGTCGTTCTTCTTGGCGGCGGCATCGTCTTCGGCGATGTCGATGAAACGCAGCCGCTTCACCGCCAGCTTGTCGGTCAGCACCAGGCTCAGGCGTTCACGCCAGCCGAGACCGACGCGGGTCACCACCTTGCCGCCGCCAATCAGGCTTTTCAGCTCCGGCCCGTCGAGGCTGTGACGGACGTAGCGCACGGCCGCCTTGGTCGGATTGTCGGCCAGCAGTTCGCAGTCGTCCTGCACCAGGAACATCGGCGGTGCGCTGCCGGTCGCCAGCCAGGCGGTCATCGCCGCCGACGGCGCTTCGCGGGTATCCAGCGGCAGCGCCGGCAGGTCGCCGAGATCGGCGCGCAGCACGGTGCCCAGGTCTTCGGCCACCTTCGGCGACGAAGTGTCGACCACCAGATAGCCGTGCTCGAAATCGATCCAGGCCCGCACCGTGCGGCTGCGCACGAAGGCGCGCGGCCGCAGCTCGTCGATCACCTGATCCTTGAGATCGCGCAGCTGCTTGCGGCCGGGCGCGAAGCCCTGCTGCTGCTCCAGCGCAGCCGCCTTTTCCTTGAGCGTCTGGTTGATCACCGAACCCGGCAGCAGGCGCTGCTCGGTGCCCAGCGCGATCAGCAGCTGCTTGCCCTGGGCGTAGACCAGCGTTGCGCCCGGCGCCGGCCGCACCCAGCCCTGGCTGGACATGCTGGCCGCATTGACCGGCAGCAGCGGATGCCGCGCCAGCTTTTCCTCGACCTCGGCAGCGGTCATCGTCCAGCCCGGCGTGAGGCTGTAGATGGTCAGATTCTTGAACCAGATCGACATCGGGATGCGGGCAGGGCAGCGGGCGGCCGCAGAGGGTAGCGCAAGCGGACTTTCGAGCGGGTACAGGTGCTCGAAAAAGCCTGTCTCGCTGCCGGCGTCGCTCAGGGCAGCCCGGTTGCGTCCCGCCAAGCGATACCCGGACACTAGTGACTAGCCCTCCGGAACCCGTTCGCCGCCGCCCGATGCGCAAGCTTGCCGAGACCTTCGGGCGCGACATCCAGGCCGGGCTCACCGAGCTGGGACAGGCCAGCGTGCTGCTGGTGGAAGCGCTGCAGTACACGCTGACCGGCAGCGCCCGGCAGCAGCCGGTGCGGCTGTCGGCGGTGCTCGCGCAGGCGATGGACATGGGCATCCGGGCGCTGCCGATCGTCACCGTGCTGAGCCTGGCGATCGGCGCGATGGTGGCGATCCAGGGCATCTATTCGCTCGGCCTGTTCGGTGCCGAAAGCAAGGTCACGCTCGGTGCGGCGCTGTCGGTCAGCCGCGAGTTCGCGCCGCTGATCACCGGCGTGCTGGTCGCCGGTCGCAGCGGCTCGGCGCTGGCTGCGCGGCTCGGCACCATGAAGATCAACCAAGAGCTTGATGCGCTGGTGGTGATGGGGATCGATCCGGTGCGCTTCCTGGTCGCGCCGGCGCTGCTGGCGATGCTGCTGATGCTGCCGCTGCTGACCTGGTTCGCCGATGTCGTCGGCCTGTTTGGCGCCGGCCTGTACATCACCACCACGCTCGGCCAGGGCTTTCCGGCCTATCTCGCCGACCTGCAGGCGGCGCTGACGGTGGACGACCTGCTGCACGGCATCGGCAAGAGCGCGATCTTCGCCGTCGAGATCACGCTGATCGGCGTGGTCAACGGCCTCGGCGTCAGCGGCGGCGCCGACGGCATCGGCCGGGTCACGACCCGTGCGGTGGTGCACGGCATCTCGGCCATCGTCATCACCGACATGCTGTTCGCCTGGCTGGTGATCCAGGGATGAGCGCGGCGGAGGCGGCGATCGAAGTGACCGGCCTGTACGCGCACTACGGCGACAAGGCGGTGTTGCGCGACATCAGCCTGCAGGTGGCGGCCGGCGAAGTGATGGTGATCATGGGCGGCTCCGGTTCCGGCAAGAGCACCTTGCTGCGCCACCTGCTCGGCCTGCAGCGGCCGACCTCGGGCACCGTGAAGGTACTTGGCGTCGATCTCGGCCGGGCCGGGCGCCAGGCGCTGCTGCAGATGCGCCGCCGGATCGGCGTGGCCTTCCAGGGCGGGGCGCTGTTCTCGTCGATGACGGTGGGGGAGAACATCCTGCTGCCGCTGCGCGAGCACACCCGGCTCGACGACGCGACGATGCGGATCATGATGCGGCTGAAGCTCGATTTCGTGAACCTGCCCGGCGCCGAGGACCTGATGCCGGCCGAACTGTCCGGCGGCATGATCAAGCGCGCGGCGCTGGCCCGGGCCATCGTCATGGATCCGAAGCTGGTGTTTCTCGATGAGCCGAGCGCCGGTCTCGATCCGGTGGTCGCCGCCGGGCTCGACGAGCTGATCCTCGAACTGAAGGCCACCGGCGTCAGCCTGGTCGTGGTCACCCATGAGCTGGACAGCGCGTTCCGGATCGCCGACCGCATCACCGTGCTCGACCGTGGCGAGATCCTGATCAGCGATACCGTCGCCGCCGTTCGCGCCAGCCCCAACGCCCGCGTGCAGGCACTGCTGAACCGTCGGGTCGAGCACGCCCGGCACGATCCCGATGAATTCCTGCGCGCGCTGACGCGCGCCGATTAGGATTCGCCCATGAACCCCACCCGTCTCCATTTCGCCGTCATCGGCGGCTTCGTGCTGCTGGCGCTGGTGTCGCTGATCGTGTCGCTGGCGGTGCTGGCCGGCCGCACCGGCGCCACCGACGACTACCAGGTGGTGTACGGCAACGTGGCCGGCCTCAAGTACGGCTCGCCGGTGTTGTTCGAGGGCTATCCGGTCGGCCAGGTGACCGCGATCACGCCGCAGCCGCAGGCCGGCGCGATGCGTTTCCGGGTCCGCCTGGCGATCGCCCGCGACTGGCAGATCCCGGCCGATTCCACGGCCTCGACCTCGGCGGCCGGCCTGCTGGCGCCGATGACCATCGCGATCAAGGCCGGCCAGTCGGCAACGTTGCTGAAGCCGGGCGACGACATTCCCGCCGGCAGCAACCGCGATCTGTTCGCCACCGTCGCCGGAGCCGCCGGCACCGTCGACAAGCTGGCCAACGACGCGCTGCTGCCGTTGTTCGGCAATCTCGACCGTCAGGTGACGGCGGTCGGCAGCCTGGTCGACGACGACCTGCGCCGGCTGCTCGGCCACGCCAACCAGGTGGCCGAGGCCGCCGCCGTGGCGGTGCCGCCGCTGCTCGCCGACGCCCGCACCGCGACCCGCCGCCTGGCCCGGGTCAGCGAGCAGCTGGACGGCGCCATCACCGCCGAGCGGCTGGCGGCCATCGACCGGATCATCAGCCACGCCGACCAGGCCACGGCCAGCCTGGCCAAGTCGAGCCAGGCGCTGGAAGCGCTGAGCGGCGACAGCGGCGCCGACCTGCGGATCGCCGTGCGCGAACTGCGGCTGACCAGCGAAAGCCTGGCCCGGCATTCGGAGTCGATCACCCAGAACCTCGACTCGGCGGCGCATGACCTGAAGGACCTGAGCCGGCAGCTGCGCGCCAATCCGGCGCTGCTGCTGCGCGCCTCGGCCGTCGATGCCGATCAGGAGGGCAGCCGGTGACGCCGCCGCTGACGGATCGCGGCCGGCGCGGCGCGCTGCTCGGCCTGGCCGGCCTGCTGGCCGCCTGCGCGGCCAAGCCGATCGATCCGGAACGCTTCTTCCGGCCGGAACTGCCGACGCCGGCCGAGCGCCCGAAGCCGCCGCTGCGGCTGCTGGTCGAACCGTTCCGGGTGCTGGGCATCTACGCCGACCGGGCGCTGGTGGTGCGCGATGCCGGCGGCGCCTACCGGCAGTCGCACGGGCGCAGCTGGATCGGCCCGCCGTCATTGCTGCTCGGCGAGGCGCTGGTCGACTACCTGCGCGCCGCCTATGGCCGCGATGCCGTGTTCACGCCGCAGGCCCGGCTCGACGCCGAAGTGACGATCCGCCCGCAGCTGAGCCGCTTCGAGCGGGTGCAGACGGCCGCCGGCGACCGCGCCGAACTGGCGCTGGAGTTCGTCGTCAGCGGGCCGGGCGGCGCGCTGCTCGGCCATCCGGTGTTCGCCGGCGCGATGCCGGCCGGCGCCACGGCTGCGGACTACGTGGCGGCGCAATCGGCGCTGCTCGGGCAGGCCGCCGCCCAGCTGCTGGCCCTGCTCGACGACGTGCTGCCGAAGGTTCCGCGCTAGGCCCGTGGCCCGTCGTGACCAGCCCGGCCTGTTCGCCGACCTGCCGGAACCGCCGCGTGCCAGCGGCCGCCGCGCAGCGTACTTCTTCGCGCTGTGGCCGGATCGCGCGGTGCGCCGCCGGCTGGCGTCGGCTGCGGCCCGCCTGCCGCTCGGCGAGGGCGGGGCCGCCTACCGCATCCGCCCGGAACGGCTGCACCTGACGCTGGCCTGGCTCGGCGAGATCGACAGCGTCCGTGTCGATGCCGCGCGCCGCGCCGCCGACGAAGTCCAGGCACGGGCCTTTCTGCTGCGGCTGGATCGGCTCGGCCACTTTCCCGGGCCGAACGCGGTATGGCTCGGCGCCAGCCGGATGCCGGCGCCGCTGGCGCGGCTGAAGGCGGAGCTGGACCGCGAACTGCTCGGCTACGGCCTGCCGGTGGCGGCTGATCCGTTCGTGCCGCACGTCACCGTGCAGCGCAATGTCCGCACACCGGCGGATGCGGCGGCGGAGCGCGTCGACTGGCCGGTGACCGCGTTCGCGCTGCTGCGCAGCGCTCGCAGCGGCGGCAAGGCCGACGGCTACCGGGTGGTGGCGCGCTGGTCGCTCGATCGTCTGCTGCAGCCGGCCCGAGAGCCGGCCTGAGAGCAGGCCTGGGATCTCGCGCCGGAACCGGCGCGCTGCCCAGTGTTCAGCCGAGTGCGTGGGCGAGGTCGTGGCGCAGGTCGTCGACATCCTCGATGCCGACCGACAGCCGGCACAGCCCGTCGCCGATGCCGAGTGCGGCGCGCTGGTCGGCCGGAATGCTGGCGTGGGTCATGATCGCCGGGTGCTCGATCAGGCTTTCGACGCCGCCGAGGCTTTCGGCCAGCGCGAACAATTCGCAGCGCTCCAGGAAGCGGCGGGCGTCGTCCAGCGTGCCGGCCAGCTCGATGCTGATCATGCCGCCGCAGCCCTTGGGCATCTGCCGGCGGGCCAGCGCGTGCTGTGGATGCGAGATCAGGCCGGGGTAGTGGACCCGCGCCACTTTCGGATGCCGCTCCAGCCAGCCGGCCAGCGTCTCGGCGTTCTCGCAGTGACGCGCCATCCGCAGCGCCAGCGTCTTCACGCCGCGCAGCGCCAGAAACGCATCGAACGGCCCGGCGATGCCACCGACGGCGTTCTGCAGAAAGGCCAGCCGCTCGGCGAGTTCGGCATTGTCGCCGACCACCAGCAGGCCGCCGACCATGTCGCTGTGGCCGTTCAGGTACTTGGTCGCCGAATGCATGACCAGATCGAAGCCCAGTTCCAGCGGCCGCTGCAGGCAGGGGCTGGCGAAGGTGTTGTCGGCCGCCGTCAGCAGCCGGTGACGCCGGCCGATGGCCGCGATCGCCGCCAGGTCGGTCAGCCGCAGCAGCGGATTGCTCGGCGTCTCGATCCAGATCAGCCGCGTGTCCGGGCGGATCGCCGCTTCCACCTGCGCAGGATCGCGGACATCGACAAAGGAAAAGCGCAGCCCGGCGGACCGCGCCCGGACCCGTTCGAACAGCCGGTAGCTGCCGCCGTACAGGTCGTTGCCGGCGATCACGTGGTCGCCGGGCGCCAGCAGGTCGAGCACAGTGGCGGTCGCCGCCAGGCCGGAGGCGAAGGCGTAGCCGCGGCTGCCGCTTTCCAGATCGGCCACGCAGCGTTCGTAGGCGAAGCGCGTCGGGTTGTGGGTGCGCGAGTACTCGTAGCCGCGGTGCACGCCGGGGCTGTCCTGCACGTAGGTCGAGGTCGCGTAGATCGGCGGCATGATCGCGCCGGTCGTCGGGTCCGGCTGCTGGCCGGCATGAATCACGCGTGTGGCGAAGGCGTTGCGCGGCGGGCGCGGGAGATCGGGCATGGCGCGGGATGTGCGGTGGAACAGACGGACGGACGGGCAGCGGATTGCGGCTTGGATGAGAAAGCTCTCAGGCAAGGCCGAGTCGCCATCGCCATCATGCCGCGCATCGGCAGTGAGGCAGAGTTGCGAGGAGGCCAGATGAAGCGGCAGGCAGCAGCGCTGTACTTGCTGGTGGGTGGTGGAAGCGTGTCCGGCGTCGAGGCAGCCGGCCTGCCGACGGCGGTGCACGAACTGGCGCCGGTGGTGGTCAGCGGCGACGCGCTGGTCGGCGAGGTCGATTCCGCGAGCATCGGCACCATCTATGCCGAACAGCTGGAATTGCGGCCGATCTCGCGTCCGGGCGAGGTGCTGGAAGCCGTGCCCGGCCTGATCGTCACCCAGCACAGCGGCGAGGGGAAGGCGAACCAGTACTTCCTGCGTGGCTACAACCTGGACCACGGCACCGACTTCGCGACGACCATCGACGGGCTGCCGGTCAATTCGCGCACCCACGGCCACGGGCAGGGCTACTCGGACAACTCCTTCCTGATTCCGGAACTGGTGGATTCGGTGACCTACCGCAAGGGGCCGTACTACGCCGACTACGGAGATTTCTCCGCCGCCGGTGCCGCCGACATCCGCTACAAGGACCGGCTGGAGCAGCGCCTGGTCGAACTGAGTGGCGGCGCCTACGGCTACGGCCGCGTGCTGAGTGCCGGCTCGCTGGCGATCGGTGGCGGCGACCTGCTGCTGGCGTTCGAAGGGCTGCATTACGACGGCCCCTACGCGCGCAACCAGAACTTCAACAAGGGCAATGTGGTGGCGCGGTACGCACGGCGGCTTGCCGACGGCGGCCGTTTCCATATCGGCCTCGGCGGCTACAGCGGACGCTGGGATTCGCCGGACCAGATTCCGCAGCGCGCGGTCGACCAGGGCCTGATCGGCCGGCTCGGCTTTCTCGATCCGACGGTCGGTGGCCGCAGCTACCGGATCAATCTGAACGGCGGCCTGGAACGCGACCTGGGCCCCGGCCGGCTGGCGCTCAACGGCTACGCCTACCGCTACCGGCTGCAACTGTTCTCGAACTTCACCTATTTTCTCGACGATCCGGTCGACGGCGACCAGTTCGAGCAGAGCGACCGGCGCAACGTCTACGGCGGCGCGGCGCGCTACACGCTGCCGGGCCGGCTGCTGGGCCTGAAAACCATCAGCGACCTCGGCCTGCAGACGCAGTTCGATGCCATCGACGACGTTGGCCTGTACCGCACGCGGGCCCGCCAGCGGCTGTCGGCGACCACGGTCAGCGATGTCCGGGAGCTGAGCTACGCGGTCTATGCGCAATCGGCGGTGCAGCTCGCCGACTGGGCGCGGGTCAGCGTCGGCGCCCGTTTCGATGTCTATGATTTCAAGGTCGACAACCGCAGCGATGCCGGCACCGGCCCGGCCAACAGCGGCACCGCGCGGGACACGCTGTTCAGCCCCAAGTTCACGCTGGTGCTGGGTCCGTTCGCCCGGACCGAGCTGTTCTTCAACGCCGGCCAGGGATTTCACTCCAACGATGCCCGCGGCACCGTGCAGACCCGCGATCCCCGGGCCTGCGATGCCGGCGCCGATCCCGCTGACCCCTGCGCACCGGTGGCGCCGGTGTCGCCACTGGTGCCGGCGGTGGGTTTCGACCTGGGCCTGCGCACGGCCATCGTCCCGAAGCTGCAGCTGGCCTTCAGCCTGTTCACGCTCAGTTCGGATTCCGAGCTGGTTTATGTCGGCGATGCCGGTACCACCGAAGCCAGCGGCGGCTCGCGCCGGGTCGGCGGCGAGCTGGGTCTGTACTGGAAGCCGCTGCGCGGTCTGCTGATCGACGGCGACCTGGCCTGGACGCGCGCCCGCTTCCGCGACACCCAGCGCGACGACGACGGCCAGCCCATCGGCCAGCGGGTGCCGCAGGCAGTGGAAGGCGTCGCGGCGTTCGGGCTCAGCTACCGCAGCGGGCAGGGCTGGGATGCCGGCCTGCGGCTGCGCTACTTCGGACCGCGTGCGCTGACCGAGGACAACCGCGTGCGCTCCCGCGCGACGACGGTCGTCAATCTCGGTCTCGGCTACCTGCTGACGCCGCGGCTCAAGATCACCGGCGAAGTGCTGAACCTGTTCGATTCCCGGGATCACGACATCGACTACTTCTACGAATCCAGGCTCGCCGGGGAATCCGGACCGGTGGCCGACCGGCACTTCCATCCGGTCGAACCGGTCAATGGCCGGGTCACGCTCCGTTACTCCCTCTGATGACCACCGTTCACCGCCCGCCGCGCCGGGCTGCCGACAGGCCGTGAGATAAAGGCCGCGTGTTCTCTCCGATGAAGCATTGGCCGCCGCAAGGCGGCTTTTCTTTGTCCGCCGTCAGCAAAAGCCTGACATCACGGCGCGCAGTCGCAGGGCGGCCGATGACCCGGCAGGCAGGGCCAAAACATGCCGGTGACGCGGCGATAGGCAGCGTAGTCGCGGGCCAGCCGGCTGGGGGCTTGGCAGGGATCTGAACGGAATTATCAAAAATAGTAAGTAAATTACTGAATTTATTGAAAAATCTTGATGTCAGGATTCATCGGTGCTGAGGGCCGTTCAAAATCCATCACGTAGTCGCCAAACCGGTTGATGTGCCACGTCCGGTATGGCGAAAGGAAGCTCAGCATCTCGGGCGTGATCTCCATCCCCTCTTCGCGAAGCTGACGGATGACCTCCGACATGCTCTGGACGTTGCGCAGGCAGACCATGTTCGCGACAAGGTGGCTGTACTTGATCAGCTTCCGCTGCTCGTGAGCGACGTTCTCCTGGATGATCCCCTCGCCGCCGAAGAAAACCCACTGGATGAAATTATTGAATGATTCGCTTTTGTTGGTTGCAGCGTTGATCAGTTTCCGCAGCTCCGCGCCGGCGACGTAATCCAGCAGGAACAGCGTCCTGATCACCTTTCCCAGTTCTCGGAAAGCCTGCGAAAGGCGGTTCTTCTGACTTGTGGTTCCGAACCTTCGCAGCATCGTCGACGCGGTGATCCGTCCGAGCTTGATCGAAACGACGACGCGCAGCATGTCATCGAAGTGTGCTTCGATCAGCTTCCAGTTGATCGGGGCATCGAACAGGTCGTCGATGTTGCGGTACTTCGTTGAGGCGGACGGCCTGAAGAAGCTGAGCTTGTGAATGCCGCGGATTCGAGGCATCAGCTTGATGCCGAGCAGGAAGGAGATCGCGAAAACTGCGTAGTTCTGGGAGTGCGTGTCGCCGTGAATCGTGTCGGGTTGAATTTCCGACTCGTTGTCAAGGAGACCGTCCAGGATGTGAACGCCTTCGTAGACGCCACACGGGATGAACCTGCTGAAAAGCGCGATGTACTTGTCGGAGACATGGTAGTAACCGATCCCGCCATATCCGCCGTACCGGATGTGGTACTCCGACAGCATGTTCTGTTCGTACAAATCCCATTTGGTGCCATCTGCTGAAGCCGTCTTGCCGCCACCCCAGTAATTCGGCAACTCGAATTTCGCGTAGGCATTGGTGACCTGCACGATCGCCTTGTCCAACGCCTCTTCGGTGACGTATTTCAGGTTCAGCCAACCGAGTTGCCGGCGATTGATGCCCTTTACAGAGCGACTTGTTTGTGAGGCTCCGAGATTGCAGCCGTAGCAAAACAGCGTGGTTACGACACGACGCCGGAGATCATCGAGACGACTCTCGGTGCCGGCGATCGGCTTGAAGCTCAGGTGCAGGTCGAGCCAGCGTTCGACATCGATGAGTACATCGAGGATGCTGATCTGCTCCAGCCGTTCTCGAATCATGAGATCAAGCTTCTCGGCCTCCTTGGGTACCGTCGTTTTTTCCAGTCGCCGCAGCGATAGCCGTCCTTCCATAATTGATGCATGGGCGTTGTCCTTGAAATCACGGTCGACGGCCAACGCGCGTTCCGTGAGCATCACCCGTAACTGATCGACGAACGCTTTTGCTTCCGTCTTGATGCCGGTGACTTCGCCGTATTCGCCCACTTCGTTCGCAAAGGTTTCTCGGTCAACGAGCTGCTCGCGGTAGTCGTCGTACTTCTCGCCGCGCTCGATGTAGAGATCGCCGCTCCGCAAATCATTGCGAACCTGCTGCAGGATCGAAAGCTCAAAGTATTTGCGATAGACCGTGCCCGCTACCATCCCGTCCGCTGGTAAACCAAAAACCAACTTTCGCCAAGTCGCTGACATCCAGGCGAGATCGGACTTCAGGTCGACATTCAGTTCCGCCAGCGAGACCACCTCGGCACGCGATTGCCGGAGAAGCGCCAGCACGCCGATCAGCTTTTCGACGATTCTCACCGTGCTGGTCGACCGGGGCTTGATGATTTCAAGGCAGTTGAGCAGCAGACTCCTGACGGCCGGATAGCCGTTCAGCATGAATGGCAGATGGTTCTGGTTTGCGAAGGCAAGATGCTCCTCGCATAGAGCCAAGAGGTACTTGGTGTCGTCACCCAAGGTTGAATCGATGGCGGTGATCCGGCGCTCGGCATCGCCATCAACCTGCGTTGCAAGCAAGGTGTCGTGGAATCGAGCAACCAGCTGATCGACGACCTTCACGCGATCAAGCTGGTAATCATGAAGGCGCTTGCGGGCAGAGCTTTCAAGTCGGTCGTACAGGCGAACGAACAGGTCCGCAGCATCATCCAGTGCCTTGGCCTGGCAGGAGCGAATCTGAATGACGGCGAGCGCATAACGCTTATTTGGCTTCATCGACGCCATCTCAGCTGCATTCTGTGCACGGGCAAGTGTTCGGTAGTACCGAAGCTTGGCTACCGGAATGCGGACAGGCGGCAGGTCGATGGCAAGCTTCTGTAAGTCTCGAATGTGATGCAGGTACTCGCGGACGGCACTATTGGTGGGCTTGGCAGGCTCTTGCTTCAGTGCATTCCATGCCGATGTTGACGCGTCACGAGGCGTTTCGAAGAGCCCGTCGATTTTCTTGCGGATACGTGCGTCGAGATTCTTGGCAATCAGGTCGTAGTGCGCCGAATCGACGACATCGCGGGCTGATTTCGCGGTTCGGACCAAGGTTGAAAAACCCGGTAGCTCGTAGCGGTGATGGACAAGCTCCTCCAGCAGCACGTTGACGATATCCGCGATCTGATGGTGGGTTTGAGCGGTCCTCTCGGCCTGAATCCTCAGCCATTCGTCCGTTCCGGCCAGCGGCCGGATGTCCATTCGCCGGCGGAGAAGGCGGATATTGGCATTGCGCGTTGCAGCGACTTCAACGCGCTTGAGTTCTTCTGAAGTCAGCGGGCGGGCCAGCCCACCGGCTTGGGTAACATGATCGACGTATGCCCTGGGGACATCACGGAGAGCCGGAAAGTACCCGAGCCGCTGCGAGCACTTCATCAGGATCAGCAGACCGATTCGCTTGCGCGGGGTTGCCGCGTGTCGCCGTCCCCAAGCCAGCTCTTCTTCCGTGGGGGTGAATCGTTCGCTCAGTTCGCGGGGCTTCGGTTCCGGCAGCAATCGTGGGTAAGCGGTTTCACTGATTGCTGTCACGGTCGTACTGCCCTCGGTCGCCTAGTTCCAGTACCGATCGGTTGCCCGATCCCGGAATGAAGCTTCCAAGCCGCATTGCCGCTCTTCGGCAATGCGGTGCATGTCGTCCAGCAACTGATAAACCGTGTCTTCAAGCGGCTCGGAATCGCTGAACGATACGGAAACCTCGTATCGCAAGCCATCGTCATCGAGTCGCCGCAGCTTGCGGGGCTTCAAGCACCATTGTTCGATCCGACGGCGAGCTGTCTCAGCTTTGCTGGCAGATCCACCACGAGCACTCAGACTCATCTTCAACTCAAGACGAACAGACTGCGGTTCCAGAACGGGTTGGTGGCCAGCCAGAGCGTTCACGATGATCGCGGTGGCCGGGATCGGGCGCGCGACCAACGCAGCTTCGATTCGATCACGCGCAGCCGTGGTTGCAACATCCACGTAGCGAATTGCTGATTTGATGTCGCGCCACCCGACATAGTCCATCAACTGCTTGATATCCCAGCCGTTTTCGGACGCCCAATTGGCGAATCCTCGACGCATGGAATGCGTGCTGAAAGTCTCGGTCTGGGCGATACCCGCTTGAAGCAGCATCGACCGCAGCAACGGTGCGATGCTATCGACGTGCAGGGGCTCCTGGCCAAGATTTCCCCATTGATCGATTCGCCGAAACAACGGCCCCTCATCACAGCCGCTGGCGGCAATCCAGGCTTGGCAGGCTGCGACCGGACATAGCCTCGACAGCGCGGGTGTGGCGAATGAATGTCCGAGCGCTTGGCGGTCAGTTTTGCTGTGCCCGAGGTAGCACACCATCCCTTGACCCGCCGTGATGCTCACGTTCTCGATGAGCAGGCTCGCCAATTCATCGCTTCTGAATCCACGCCAGAAGCCGAGCAGCAAGAGCGCATGGTCTCGGAGCAGGCGGAGACGCTCTCCGGCCTCGGCGGTATCGAGCCGGATTCGGAATTCGCGATCGAACGCTTCGAGGTGCTCGAGTTGAATCGGTCTTGCTTGTTTGACGACGACTGGCTGCGAGACTCGGATTCCACGCAGGACCTGACGGACCCGTGCGTGCTTGGTTGGGTCCGCAAAACCTTGATCGTGATGCCACCGCGACAGCGCCGAAAGCCGGTGTTGCAGCGTGCTCGACGCCAATCGATCGCCATATTCCGCGAGGTATCGCGCAATGCTGTCCGGCGTCGCCGGTAGCAGGCCGCCCCACTCGATCTCGAAGTGCCTGACCGCAGACGCATAACTCGTGCGCGTGTTCTCGCGTGTGGCCAACGCCAGGTAATCGTCGACGCTGCGTGCCGACGGGATTCCGGGTGAGACGGCGCCGCGAACGACCACGTCATTGAGGTCTGGGCGACTCAATCCTTCGTCATTCGCTGCCATTGAGGCCTCGCGGAACTTGATTTTTCTGGCTACTTGATTATTGTATCAAATATCAAGATTGACAATCAACCGACGAAACGAGGCGTTCATGGCGACGACATCGAAGATCGAGTGGACCGAGCAGACGTGGAATCCGACGACCGGGTGCACCAAGATCAGCCCGGGCTGCAAGCACTGCTATGCCGAAACCATGTCCAAGCGTCTGCGCGCAATGGGCACGGAAGGTTATGAAAATGGCTTCCGCCTGACGCTGATGCCGGACCGGCTGGATGAACCTCGGAAACGGCGCAAACCGACGATGTATTTCGTCAATTCAATGTCGGATGTCTTTCATGCGCGCGTTCCGTTCGAATACGTCGATCGGATCTTCGAGACGATCGAAAAGACGCCGCAGCACACCTACCAGATGCTGACGAAGCGCGCGGACCGGATGGCCCAGTACTTCGCCTCACGGCCGGTTCCTCCGAACGCATGGCTTGGGGTATCGGTGGAGAACAGACGCCACGGCTTGCCCCGCATCGACCATCTACGAAATGTTGCAGCAACGGTCCGCTTCCTTTCTGTGGAGCCTTTGCTGGAAGGCCTCGGCCCGATTGATCTGGCCGGCATTCACTGGGTCATCGTCGGCGGCGAGTCAGGACCCAAGGCCAGACCGATGAAGCTGGAGTGGCTTCAGGAGGTTAGTCAGCAGTGCCGGGACGCCAAGGTCGCCTTCTTCTTCAAGCAATGGGGTGGCTGGGGGGCGGATGGCACTCGCCGTTCCAAGAAAAGCAATGGTCGCGAGTTCCAGGGCAGAACCTGGGACGAGATGCCAGCCCAGACTGAGGTGGCCTGAAAATGCCTGAAAGCCGCTATGGCTGGTCGTTGAATGGCTCGTTGCCGACGCTTGAGCATCACAGCATTGCAAAACACGAGATCCTACGCGCCTACCTGGCTGCATACGTGCAGACGCTGCTATCGAATCCCAACCGTGACGAATTCAAGCTGACACTGGTTGACGGCTTTTGCGGGGGTGGTTCGTATGTTCTAGCCGATACTCGGGAAGAACGGCCGGGATCGCCGCTGATCATGCTGGATGCCATGCGGGAAGCTGAAGCACTGGTCAACATCAGTCGTGAGCGCCGAATTCGGTTCGATGTCGACTGCTTCTTCATCGATGAGGACGCAGAAACGGTCGCCGTATTGAATCGGACGCTCATAGCGCGTCAATACGGCGCGCAGATTGGCAAATCGATTCACCTCTGGCACTCGGACTTCAATACGAAGTCCGCGGCGTTGATTGAGCATGTCAAGCGTCGGATGCCCCTCAACGGCCGCGCCATTTTCCTGCTGGATCAGTACGGGTACACCGATGTTCCTGCGGATACGATCCGAAACATCATGACGCAGGTCCCTTCGGCGGAGGTGATCCTGACCTTCAACGTCTCGTCACTGCTCACCTACATCACCGATAAGGACGGCCGGGCGGAAGCTTTGCTGGCCAGCGCCGGCACTCCGGGGTGTCTGCGCGGTCGGTCGATCGAGGACATCAAGCGGAATCAGGGCGATTGGCGACTGTTCATCCAGGCCTGTCTGTACCCCGATCTGATCCAGCGATGTGGCGCTCGTTTTTACACGCTGTTCTTCATACGCTCGGAAGCAGGCCATGGCGATTACTGGTTCATTCACCTGTCCCAGCATGCGCGTGCTCGCGATGTGATGACCCGGATTCACTGGGACAAGGGCAATTTCTTCATTCACTACGGCGGCGCTGGCCTCGACATGTTCGAGGGGATTGGGTACGCCCCCAGCCTCGATAGCCGGGTATCGAACCAGGCGAGCCTCGGCTTCGAGTTCGGCACGCGCGAACGAGACGACAGCATCGCAGCGTTGATGGAACAGATCCCGCGGCTCGTGTATTCCGCCCCAGGCGAAGGCCTCGTCTTCGACGAGATGTTCGCGACGCACTGCAATCTGTCGCCGGCACATGCGGAAATTCACAAGGAAGCCGTTGCCCGATTGCGGGATTTACAAGAGCTTGAAGTGGTCCGCCCGTCCAAGAAGCGGGTCACGACAGCGAAGATTCAAGGAAGCGACCTCATCCGGCGCCCCGCGCAGACCTGGATGAAGCTCTGATCCTTATGGCAACGCATGGCGGCCGCCGAACCGGCGCTGGACGACCCCGGGGATCTGGGCGTTTCAAGGGTGAGCCAACCCGGGTAATGCGGATTCCCGAATCGCTGGTCGCCCCCGCAACCGCACAGCTGGCGAACTATGCCCGCGCGCCCTTCGTACCAGCAACGCGCGTCGATACCGAGGCAACGGGTGTCGGCGCTCGCAAGTTCACCTTGAAGCTGGCGGCCGGCCATCCGATGCCGGGTGAGGATCGGGCTGATGACCGTTGCGATCTGAATCAGTGGCTCGTCAAAAACCCCGAATCAACCTTCATTTACACGGTCAGCGGTGATTCGATGGATCTTGCCGGCATCCTTGACGGAGACCAGGTGGTTGTCGATCGCGGGTTAAAAGCACATAGCGGTGACATCGTTGTAGCTGCGCTCGCCGCACATGGCCACACCATCAAGCGCTTTCGAATCCGGGGCGGGGGCCTAGCGCTGGAACCAGAATCCGCGAACCCCCAGTATCAGGCCCACACCGTCGATTTGAGCGATGGCGACATTATCTGGGGGGTGGTGACTGCAGTCGTGAGGAAAATCGGCCGAAAGTCGCGAGCGACTAGCCTGTGATGTCCTCATAGGAGATCTGATCAACTGAGCAACGTCATGATTGTGTCTCGACGGTCCGCGGCCCTCCGTCACCGTCGTGTCGCCTTCCTGTACCGATTAAGATCAGAGCCGCGTGACAACTGTTCGACGCAGGCGTCCAGGAACGCGCTCATCTCGGTGCGGTACCGCCATGCGGCAGCCGGGACACTGACCTCAAGCTTGGCGGCGATCCGAGTCGCAAAGGCGCGTTGACTTTCACTGGGCGGTCGAAGGTCGGCATCCAGCGCGGAGCCGATCGCATCGGGCACCGACGATTCGAGGCGCCGATGAAACGTCCTGCCAACGGACGGCCGAGCCCTTCCGCGTTCGATCTGCACCAGGAGGGCGTCGAGCAAATCGTCGTCAAGGTGAACATCCAGAAACCAATCGAAGTCTGCTGCCACCAGCATTACCGACATATTGAGCAGCCTTAGGCGGCGGGGCCGCTGAAATTGAACCCTATAGATTGTAGCCCTATAGGGGTCATCCTGAACATATGCACAGCTCCCGACGGAGCTGCGAATGAAGACCAGGAAGGCGTTTGGCTTGGCGTTACGGAAGGTTCGTGTTGCCCGAGGATTGACCCAAGAGGACTTCGGGATCATCAGCAGCCGCACCTACGTCAGCAGCCTCGAACGAGGTCAGAAGAGTCCGACTATCGACAAGCTTGATGACTTGGCGGCCGTGCTGCAGGTTCATCCTGTTGCCCTCCTCGCGATCGCACATGCATCGTCGCAATCGCAAGCCGCAGCGGTGCTTCTGCTGCGACGACTTGCGGTCGATCTCGAATCGCTGACAGGGTTAACGCCGTCAGAAAGTGATGATGATATCCTTGCCCAGTGAGTGCACTCCGCAAACTATTGTTATTGGCGACTTGCTTGGCTTTCGCCGTAATTCGTGTCGGCGGAGCGCACTTGCATATTTGCATGGATGGCTCAGAGGCTCCCAGCGCCGTGCATTTTGCTGATTCGGGGCTGCATCACGCGGGCGATGCGCCTGCTGCAAACGCTCATGACCACGGAAAAGGGTCGCATCATCACGATGCCGAGGTGAGCTTGGCCTCGGACGTGATCACCAAGGTTCCTTCACTAGATTTGCCGGTGATTGCGGGTCTTCTGTTCATCGTTCTGGCGTCGGTTCAGTGGCTTCGTGTGCCGCTACCCGATGCTCCGATCGACTTCCGGATTCCTCGAAGCCCATTCCGTCTCCGGCCGCCATTGCGCGGCCCGCCCCGCCACTCCTTCGCGTGATCTGAACGCGCCCCGCGGCTGAACCGCCGGGCTTGATCGCCGTGCTTGCCTCGCGTAGCCGGCTTTCCGAAGGAGATTTCCGATGTTGCTGCCATTTGCGCGCAGGCTACTTCCCTGCGTGCTGCTGCTGTCCGTTTCGGTTCCAAGCCGCGCTGAATCCGAGGTGCCGCATAGCGGCCTGCCGATCCGCTTCGAGGAAGCCGTCGGCCTGACGCTCGAGAAGAATCCCGATCTCGCAGCGTTTGGCTATCAGTTCCGCGCCCAGGACGGCCGGACCCTGCAGGCCGGGCTGGCCCCCAATCCGAATCTGAACCTGACCATCGAAGACGCGCTGGGCACCGGCAGCCGCAAGGGCTTCAAGGTCGCCGAACAGACGCTCAGCCTGAGCCAGGTGCTGGAGCGCGGTGCCCGCGAGCGACGAGTCGCGGCAGCGCATGCGGGTCGCGAACTGCTCGACGCCGAACTGCTCGAAAAGCTGGTCGACACCGCCGCCGAAGCTGCGCGCCGCTACGGCCACGTGCTGTCGGACCAGGCGCAGCTCGATGTCACTCACGAAGCGTCCGAACTGGCGCGCAGCACCGTCGAAGCTGCGCGCAAGCGGGTCAAGGCCGGTGCCGTGCCGTCCGCAGAAGTGGCGCGCGCGCAAGCGGCGCTGGCGCGCGCCGATCTCGAACACGAGCACGCCGAGCACGAATTGCTGACCAGCCGTCGCCAGCTCGCCGCCCTCTGGGGCGATCGCGAACCGGCGTTCGGCAAGGCGGCGGGTGATTTGCTGGCGCTGCCGAGGCTGGAGGCTTTCGATGCCTTGTCGGCGCGTCTGCAAGCCAACCCCGGCCTGCTCAAGTTCGTGGCCGAGCAACGCCTGCGCGATGCCGAAATACGGCTCGCCGAGCAGGCACGCAAGCCGGCCTGGCAGATCACCGCCGGTGTCCGGCGCTTTGGCGAGGGCAACGACGTGGCGGGTGTGCTGGCGCTGCAGATTCCGCTGGCCTTCCGCGATCGCGGTCAGGGGGCTATTGCCGAGGCGCGGGCCTTGTCCGAGCAGGTGTCCGTGAAGCGGACGGCTGCGGAGATCAGCCGCCTGACCCAGCTGTTCGAGTGGTTCCAGGAGCTGAAGCACGCGCATACGGCTGCCAACACCCTGGCTACCGACGTCGTGCCGCGCATGGAAGAGGCGCTGAAGCAAACCGAATACGCCTATGCGCGTGGCCGTTACGGCTATCAGGAACTGATCGCCGCCCAGAAGGAGCTGCTCGACGCCCGCCGCGCCCGCATCCAGGCCGCTGCCGATGCTTGGCAGTTCGCCACCGAAATCGACCGTCTGACCGGCGTGCTGCCGGCCGACGTCAAGCCATGAGAATCCCGATGAAAAAATTACTGATGCTGTTGCTGGTCAGCGCGCTGGCGGCCTGTAACAGCGACCAGTCCGCCGTCCCGGCGGCCGAGTCCGATCACGTCGAAACGGCCGATCAAATCGCCAAGGGTCCGCATGGTGGGCGGTTGCTGGTCGATGGCGCTTTTGCGCTGGAACTGGCGATCTTCGAGAGCGGCGTAGAACCCGAGTTTCATGCCTGGGCGACGCAGGATGGCAAGCCGTTGGCGCCCTCAGAGGTCACGCTGGGCGTCGAACTGAAACGCCTCGGCGGCCGGGTCGACGCAATCGGCTTTGCGCCGCAGGCGGAGTACCTGCGCGGCGACGCGGTGGTGGTCGAGCCGCATTCCTTCGATGTCACGGTGCGCGCGACGAAGGCCGGCGTCGAGCACCAGTGGACTTACGAAAACCATGAAGGCCGGGTGCAGATTCCAGCCGAAGTGGCGGCGGCGTCCGGTCTCAAGACCGAAGCCGCAGGCCCGGCAACGCTATCGGAAACGGTGACGCTTTACGGCCAGATCGCAACCAACACCGAGCATCAGCGGGAAGTCGCAGCGCGCTTTCCGGGGCTGATCAGAAGCGTGCGCGCATCCATTGGGGACACCGTGAAAGCCGGCCAAACCCTGGCGGTGATCGAAAGCAACCAGAGCCTGGAGCCGGTGACCTTGAGCGCTCCGATGGCCGGCGTGATCACCGCCCGGGATGCCAATCCCGGCGAGCAGTCGGGCGACAAGATGCTGTTTACGATCACCGATCCGGCCTCGGTCTGGGCGGAGCTTTCCGTGTTCCCGCGCGACCGTGCCAAGGTCAAGCCGGGTGCCGCAGTCACCATCCGCGCGGCTGATGGTGGTGACGCCGTTAGCGGCACGATTTCCCGCATTGCACTCGTTGCCGGCGGCAATCAGGCGGTGACCGCCCGCGTGGTGATCGACAACCGCAGCGGCGCTTTCCCTCCCGGCACCTTCGTCACCGCATCGGTAGAGATCGGTTCGCGCGCGGTGCCGCTGGCGGTCAAGGCCAGCGCCTTGCAGGCGTTCCGCGATTTCACCGTGGTTTTCGAACAGGTCGGCGACGAATACGAGGTACGCATGCTCCAACTGGGCCAGCAGCAAGGCGACTGGGTCGAGGTGCTGGACGGGATCAGCGCCGGGGCGCAGTACGTCAGCGCCAACAGTTATCTGATCAAGGCGGACATCGAGAAGTCCGGCGCATCGCACGACCACTGAAAGGCCAAGACCATGATCGAGAAAATACTCAAGCTGGCGATCGCGCAACGCGCCTTGGTGATGCTGGCCAGCCTCGTCGTCATTGCCTTTGGCGTCTGGAGCTTCACGAAGCTTCCGATCGACGCGGTGCCGGATATCAGCAACGTCCAGGTCACCATCAATACCGAGGCCCATATGGGTCTGGTAGTTGCTGACTAATGGATGCTTGCCGAGGATCTCGCCGAATTGCCGGGCGACCCGATCCGTGGTCTCGATCGGGGTGTACTCCGGCATGGTGATCGCAATGCTGAAACTGTTGCGATTTTCCTTAGGCATGATCGCCAGGCTGACCCCGCCGAACGACAGCGGCCCGCCCACACCTGAAGGCCGGATGAACTGCCAGACCGGCATCAGGAAGGATGCCAGCAGCGCCACGCCGACCATCCAGAAGAAAGCCTTGCGAAGTCGGTCGCGATCCAGCAGCGGCGTGATCAACCGGAAATAGACGCGATGAAGGGCATCGGGTTCGTGCTCAGCTTCAGCCCGCGCACCCTGTCCCTGATGCAGCCAGCGGTTGCAGGCCCAGGGCACCACCACGTAGGCCACCGCCAGCGACGCCCCGATGGCGACCGGCACGTTGAAGGCAATCGGGTGGAAGAAAGCGCCATTCATGCCGGACAGAATGTTCAGCGACGCGAACACCAGGACGATGGTGATCGTCGCGATGGTGGTCGGCTTGCCGATCTCGTTGGTGGCCAGCACGGCGGTGGCGCTGCGGTAGTCGGTACCGATCTCGTAATGGCGATGGATGTTCTCCATCACCACGATGGCGTCGTCGACCAGCATGCCCAGCGCCAGGATCAGGGCGAACAGCGAGATGCGGTTGATGGTCACGCCTAGCAGCATGTCCACGGCCACGGTCAGGCCGAGCACCAGCGGCACCACCAGGCAGACGATCATGGCCTGGCGGACGCCAAGGAACGGCACCAGCACCAGCAGCACCGAGCTGATCGCGATCCCCAGGTCGAAGATCAGGCTGTTGACCGAGTGATCGGCATCGCGGCCGTCGTCGCGGGTGGTCACCACGCTGACCTCGGCCGGGACGAACTGCGCTTGCATCTTCGCCACCATCGCCAGCACGTCCCGACTGACCGCCACGGCGTTGGTATTCGGCTTCTTGGCGACCGACAGGGTGACCGATGCCATCTCGCCGCTGGTATTCGCACTGCCGTGACGCGGATCGCCAGGCCCGAAGCTGAACCGGGTGATCCGATCCCGCTCGGCGGCCGGACCATCGACCACGTCGGCGATGTCGTCGAGGTAGATCAGCTGGCCCTTGTGTACCTGCAAGGGCAGGTGGCGAACCTCGTCCAGCGAGTTCAGCTGGCCCTTCAGATAGACCGTCTGGTTCCTGCCATCGTCAACCAGCTGGCCGACGATGGCCGAAACGTTGCTGGCCGCGATCATCGCCACGCCCTCATTCAGGGTCAGACCGTAGGCCTGCAGTCGCGCCGGATCGATGTTGACGCGGATTTCGCGCTTGCGGCCACCGTGAAGTTCGGCCACTGACACCTGTTCGATGGTGTTCAGCCGTTCGGCTATCCGCTCGGCCAGTCGCCGCAGCGCGTAGTCGTCGTAGGTGCTGGATGCCAGCGTGACAGTGACGATCGCGACATTGTCGACATCGATCTGCTGGATCACCGGTTCCAGCGTGGTCGCCGGCAGGCGATGGCGGTTGGCGGCGATCCGCTGGCTCAATCGGGTGAGCGCCAGATCCTTGTCGGCACCGACTTCGAACTGCACCTGGATCTGACCCATGCCGGCAGCGGCGATCGCCGAGGTATGGTCGACATCCTCGATCTCGCGCACCACCGCTTCCATCGGCGCAATGATCAGGTGCTCGATCTCGGTCGGCGTGGCCCCCGGCAGATAGAAGCTGACCTGCGCTCCCGGCACCAGGATCTGCGGATTTTCCTCGCGCGGCGTGACCAGGGCTGCGAACATGCCCAGCAGCAGGACGGCAATGACGAACAGGGGCGTCAGCTTGGAATTGACGAAAACCCGGGCGACCTGACCTGCCGAGTTCAGCGGGCCGTCAGACATGGGGCGCCTGCCTCGATGCTGCGCTGGGCGCGACGCTCATCGGGACGGCCCGGCAGCGACGGTGATCCGATCGCCTTCCCGCATGCCGCTGGTCGGCGCACTGACAATCCGCTCGCCTTCGTCGAGTCCGGCCAGCACGACCTGCGCGTCGCCGACCCGGTTTCCGGTCCGCAACCAGCGGAAGTGCAGGCGGCTTTCGGCATCGACAACATAGACGCCGCTCAGCCCGCCGCGATCCACCAGTGCCGCCGGCGGAATGGCGATCTCCGGACGCTTGCCGATCTGGAACTCGCTGCGGCCGAACATTCCCGGCGTCAGCCCCGGCGTCGCCGGAATCGCGATCTTGACCTCGAAGCCGCGGGTCACCGCGCTGCCGGACGACACCACGCGCAGCACTTCGCCGGTGAGCGTCCTGCCGAGTGCGTCGATGCTGATCGTCACCGGATCACCGACATGCACGCCCGCCACCCGCTGTTCGGCAACCTGGGTGGCGAACAGCAGGGCGGTATCGGATTCAACCGTGACCAGCGGTACACCGGGTGCCGCCACCGTGCCGACCCGCCCTTGCCGGGCAACCACCACGCCGGCGACCGGGCTGAGGATGCTGCTGTACTGCCGCTCGGCCTGTCCGCGAGCCAGCAAAGCTTCCGCGGCAGCCAGCGTTTCGGTGGCCGCCTGCAATTGCAGCCTCGTCTTGCGCACATGGGTGGTGGTCACCACGCCGCTGGCAAACAGGTTTTCGCTGGTTTCCAGGTCTTTTTCGGCATCCTTCTTCAGGGCAGCCGCCTGATCCCGATTCGCCAGCGCCGCGCGGATGTTGGCGTCGACATCCTTGCTGTCGAGCGTCGCCAGCAGCTGGCCCCGCTGGACCCGTTCACCTTCGCGCACCTCGATGCTGCGCACATAGGCAGCCAGACGCGAGGTGATGTCGACGCGCTCGTCCGATACCACACTGCCGGTGCTGGTGTAGGCCGCAGGCAGTTCGCGTCGCACCACCACTTCGATCGCGGCATCGAAATGCTGTTCGGCAGGGGCCGCAACGGGCTTCGGGTCCTGGCCGCATGCGGCGAGCAGCAGGGCCGCGGATACTGCGAGCAAGGCACGGCCGTGCAAGTGGGTCATCGTCGGTTCAAGGACACCGGAAAGTCGGCATTGGAGCATGGGATTGCGCATTTTCAGTCAAACGTCCATGCCAGCCCGAACTGCGACTGCCAGACGCTCAGGTAAGCGTCGATCACCTGGTCATCCGGGTCTTCGTCGACCCTGAATCCCAGCAGCGTTCCGTCCTGCAATACGGTGGGCGTGGCGTTGCTCAGGGCGTTCGTGATGCTGACGCGATTGGCCACCGAATAGATCAGCGCCCAATTCACGCTCAGGCGCTGCGACCAGCGCCAGGACAGGCCGACGCTGGCGTGCTGATCGGTGATCGCCGGCGCGAATGCCACAGGCAGCGCCTGGTCGGAACGGACCGGATTGCCGCCGAAGCTGTACCCGGCTCGATAGCTCAGTCGCCCGCTGCGGCCCTGATAGCCGAACTTGTAGACGGTCACGCTCTGCCAGCCGAAGCCGGGACCGTTGGGGCTGCCGAGACAGCCGTCCAGTGGCTGCGGATTGGGCAATGATCTGCCAATCAGCCGGGGCACGAAACAAGTGTCAGTGAACCGTTGCGGGTCAACGGTATTGGCGAGCGGTCGAATGCCGCTGTAGGCGATGTGCTCGATATCGAACAGCAGACGTTGCTCGGGAGCAACGAGTATCTGCAGTCCCACGTTGATAGTCGGCGCAAAATCCAGTGAGCCGCCGATGATCGTGCCGCGATACTGGTTGAACTCCGTGGTGTATAAACGGGATTGGTAAGCGAATCCGACGCCGACGCTCGGCATCGCTTCCCAAAGCAGCCCGACTCGAATCCCGCCACCGTAGGAAAAATCATTGCCGTTATCGGTGACGCGATCCGGCTCGTTGGAGAATGCGGCAAAGGCACCGAGGCCCTTCGTCTTGAGCAGTTGCAATGCGACCACCGGTGCCATGCCGACCGAAAGGGTCGGGCTGATGCGATACGCGCCATGCCCGGAAATCAGCACCTGCATCAATCCGACGCCCAGCTTGTCCTGAGAGCGCCCGCAAAGATTTAGCAGATCGGTGCTGGCGCTCAGCGGCTGGCCGCCACCGAAGCTTCCGTTGCAACGAGCCTCGAACGCGGGAACGCCCCTCGCTAATGTCGCTGTGCTACCGCCGGATTCGGTCGCCAGACCAGAAGCCGTCAGACCCCACCCGGCCGCGAACTGATCGTTGATCCGCCAGTTACGTGCGAACGAAGGTACTGGAAAGAAGCCGGTCACGGACGTTGATTGAGCGGGTGCGAGATCCAGCAGTCCGAAGGGCGCATTGCCCCCAAGTTCGCTGGCCCGGAATCCGCCATCAGGAATTGCGACGCCCAGATCGAAGCTCCGGCTGTTCGACAGCCAGGCCCCAGCCGCCGGATTGCGCAGGGTCGCCGATGCATCTTCCGCCATTGCTGTTCCCGCGCCGGCCATTCCGAGCTGCACGGTGCCGTTGCCAGGCGCATTCAGGCCGTTTGACGAACGGGCGGGAGCGCTGATACAGATCAACAGGATCAATGCGACAACGCGGCTCCCATTGCCCGCACCCGTTCGCGGGCGGGATTCATGCCGGTGCCGACTGCCGATGGCGTTCATGCGGCACCGTCGGCCATTGCTTCGGCCTTGTCCAGGGACGCCACGATGGCCAGCAACAGGCGCTCGAACGTCGCCTTGTCGGTGGCGGAAATGCCGGCCAGTGCGGCACTGACAATCGGCGCGAGACGACCGGCATAACCCTGCACGATCGAGGCACCAAGTTCGGTGACGAAGACGCGCCGTCGGCGGCCGTCACGGGAATCCAGCCTGATGTCGATCAGCGACTCGCGGCGCAGCACTTCCAGAATGCGCGTCATGTTGGCGGCAGCCTGCCCGACTTGCGTGCACAGCGCCGTCGGCGTGGTCCCTTCTGCACCTGCCGCCATCACGATGATCAGGGTGTGGAACGAACTTTCAGTCAGTCCTGCGGGACGAATAACCGGATCGACGCAGGCCGTGATGCCCTGACTGGCTACCCGCAGCAGGCGCATTAGCAAGACATCCTGCGCGGACAATTCGGGCACACCCAGCTGCCAACTAGGCATGCTTGTTAGCAAGACATCCTGCGCGGACAATTCGGGCACACCCAGCTGCCAACTAGGCATGCTTGAAAAGACAGCGCGCAAACGTTCATTGGTATTCATTACATTGATGCTACATTAATGCAATAAATGTTCAACCATGCACTACCTTGTACAGCCGGATTCAAGCCACCATCGCGTAGAACCCTCACCAGCGAGCATGAATGAGGAAGTACGGCCATATACGACCCGTATCGACGGCGCTTTCTGCCGACTGCGACCAGCGCCCCCTGCTTCATCAGGCGCCGAACGACCTTCTCAGAAATCCGCAGAGATCGATCGCTGAGCGAGGCATGCAGCCGGCGGTAGCCGTAGCACCGGTAGTTGCGATCGAAGATGTCGACCATGGCACCACGGACCTCTCCGTACTTGTCTTACGTGTCGAGCCGGGCCATGTGGTAGAAGAAGGAACTGCGCGGCAGCGCCGACCGCGTCGAGCAGCTCGTTCAGTGTGTAGGTCGACCTCAGGGCATCAACCAGCTCCGTCTTCTCCCGGTTCGTCAGGAGCTGCTGGCTGACGCCGAGGTCTTCCTAAGAAACACCCGCCTGAGCCGCAATGGGCTGTAATGAGAAGCCGAGCTCAGCCACTCGGCGACCAAGGCCTTTGACCAGTCTTTCACGGTACTTTTCCTCATAGGTATTGGCCCCTGGATCGCGGTATTCCATGCCGTAGCGCATCGCGTTGTAGAACAACACGGCGATCTTGCGCGCGGTGGCGGTCACCGCCTTGGCCTTGCCGATGCGCGCTGAGAGACGCCGATAAAAAGCACCCAATGCGGTCTGCGTCTTGCCGACGGTCACGGCGGCGAGGCGCAGATGTGCGACCACGCGATTAGCGGATTTCCGGCTGCGCGACGACAGCACCTTGCCGCCGGAAATCTTACTGCCCGGACATAGGGTCAGCCAGGATGCAAAATGCTTGGATGTCGGCCATCGACTCAGATCTGTGCCGCACTCACCGACCAAACGAAGGGCCAGATTCGGACCCAGGCCATGAATCTGGGTGAGATCGGTGTCGATCCATTCGTACAGCGAGGTGCGCACGTCGAAGGCCAGGGCATTGGCCGCTCGCGTCCGATGGCGCGCCGCCGGGATCGGCGCAGACGGCGTGCTGCTCTTCGATCTGAAGATCGCCATCACCCGCTCAATCTCCGCATCGCATTCCGCCACCTTGAGCTGGTAGTAGTCATGGAGATCAAGCGCTTGTCGAAGCGCGAAGAGGTGCTCCGGCTGGTAATTCCCGTGCAGCGAGCCGCGAATCTCCTCGGCCGTCGCCTTGCAGCGGACATCCCGCATCTCGGACAGCACTTCGGCATCGCGCTCGCCTTCGATGATTGCGCGGACGATGCGCAGGCCCGTCACACCGGTAACGTCGGAAACGATGTGATGCAGCTGAAGATTCATGTGGGTCAGCGCTTTCTGCAGATGCTGGATGTGAGAAGCGGTGTAATCCAGCAATCGCTCCCGCTGGCGTAGATACGCTCGTAGTGCACAGATGTCGCGACCCGGCCGGAAGCTCGCCCGCAGTAGCCCGCAGGCGTGCAGCTTCTGTAGCCACTGAGCGTCCTTGATATCGGTCTTGCGTCCGGGCACGGCTCGGACCTCGCGCGCATTGGCCAGCAATACCGTGAGACCTCGGCTTTCAAGAATCTCGTAGAGCGCGATCCAGTAAACGCCCGTCGATTCCATCGCGACGGTGGTGATCCCACACCGGATCAGCCAGTCGGCGAGCCGATGCAGATCCGTCGTGAATGCGCTGAAAGTCTGAACCGGCTCCGGGTCGAGGTCGGCGGCCACGGCCACCACGTGAAAACGCGATCCCACATCAATGCCAGCCGCCAATCGATTGATGACAGGCAGTCCTTCTGCACGCTTGATTTTGTCGGCCATCACCTTCTCCGTCGAGTAGAGGGACGACAGGACGGGGCAGCGGAATTATCAATTTCCTAAACGGGGTCGCCAGAGGCACCGCCACAGATCGATCCGCAACTACCCCTGGACTAGGTTTTGACGGGGTCAAAAGCCCTCCAAAAAGCTGTCGGCCACAGTCCTGACGCACCCCAACTCTACGCCTGTGTTTTTCGACAGAAGGAAAGCGGCGAAGCCAGAGTCGGGGGTTTTTAGGATGTCCCGCTCAGTCCGGAGCTTCTGGACTTCCTTGCGAAGCCGATCCAGCTCCGCCGCCTCGGGCTTCATCTGGCCGTGTCCCGGAAACGCCTGCTGCGGGTACGACCGCTGCTCCTTCACCCATTTCCTCAGCACGTTCTCGTGCAGCCCCAGATCCCGCGCCGCCTGCGCAACAGCGACACCCCGATCCGTCACCAGCTTCACAGCCTCAAGCTTGTACTCGCGGCTGAATACCCTTCGCGTTCCCATGGTCCACCTCCGGTCTCATCATCACACCCAAACTCGGTGTCCGTGAAACTTGCAGCAGCCCAGTCCGGAAATACCCTGAATGGCTACTCCAACGCGCCAAGCGATGAGCTGCGGTCATGATCAGCCGTATGGCCGCCTTCGATTGTGCAGGCGGCTACGAAGCGGTCGCTTGTCGACTTCAGCTTTGGGCACGACGCTGCCGGTAGTTGCTAAGAGTTAGGCTGGTAACGAATCAAGCGGCGCCGTCATGCGAAGAAAAATCACGGGTGCCGAAGAAAATCTAGGGTCAATCGATTGAAGGCGGTGGCATGCTCCCATTGCGCCCAATGCCCACAGCGCGGCAGGACGTGCAGGTGGGCATCGGGCACGCTCCAGATGATCTTCAGTCCGTGGTCCAGGGGCACGAAACGGTCGTCGCGACCCCACACCACCAGGGTCTTGGCCTTGATCTCGCCGAAGCGATGCGAAACATCCCAGGCCGACAGCGGCACCTTCTGTGCGCTGATCAGGAAGTTCTTCAGATGGTCCGGGCTGCGCTGAATGCTTTCCCAGCGGCCCTGGACCAGTTCATCGGTGATGAGCGACTGGTCGTAGATGAACACCTGGATCATCTGCTTGAGGTTTTCAAAGCTGGGTTCGGCGTAAAGCTTGAACAGCAGCTTGATCCCCTCCAGGGGCATGGGGCAGAACAGGCTCGGCCCCATACCCCCCGGCCCCATCAGCACCAGCTTGCCGAGACGATCGGGATACTCGAGGGCGAAATTCAGCGCGCTGGCTCCGCCCATCGAGTTGCCTACCAGATGGGCTTTCTTGATGCCCAGTGCATCCATGAGCCCTTTTACCGCGCGGGCATTGACCAGCCCGCGCTGCTCGTCCATCACCAGCGCATCCGACTTGTTGAAGCCCGGCGAGTCCTTGAGGATCACGCGGTAGCCCGCGTTGACGAAGGGCTCGATGTTGCGCGAGTAGTTGCTCCAGCCACCGGCACCGGGGCCGCCGCCGTGCAGCATGATCACGGCTTCGCCGGTCTCGGGGCCGGCTTCGTTGTAATGGATCAGGAAATTGCCGAGTCCCTTTTCATTGATGCGGACCTGACGGCTGGTGGCTGCTTCAGTCAAATTGCTCATGGTGGTCTCCAGAACTCGCTATGGGATGTGAAATAGGAAAACAGCCCGCCCGCATCAACCCGGCGCGCGCAGCGGCTTGTGGCCCCACATGCTCGGTACATCGTGGCGACCCACCGACCAGGCCGCATCCACCACGCGCGCACCCCAGCCGAACTCGACTTCCACGCCCGATGGCGAGGCGCAGTAGAACGACACCATCTGGTCGTTGCTGTGCCGGCCAATGGTCGTGGTCAGGCAGTTGTCGCCGCCGAGGCGGTCGAAGGCATAGCCGACGTCGTCCAGCGACTTCACTTCGAGCATGAAGTGGTGGATGCGCTTGGGCACCGGGAATGCCGCCAGCGCCAGCGTGTGGTGACGACCGTTGCAGTGCAGAAAATAGGTCGGGATGACCATGCCGGGCGCGAGCGTCATGTCGATGACGTCGGTCAGGCGGAAGCCCAGCACCTCGGTGTAGAAACGCAGCGCGACCTGGGCATCCGCCACGATCCGGACGAAATGGCCGATGCCCTGGTCGCCGGTAAGGAAGCCGCTGACACCGGCGCTGGCGACGAAGGGTTGATCGCTGACTTCGCTGCCGCCGTAATAGATCTCCAGTGGCAGGCCGAAAGGATCGGCAAACTCGATCAGACCGAGCACCTTGCGCTTTCGCGCCAGCGCCTCGGAGCCGACCCGCACCTCGACACTCGCCTTGCGCAGCGTGTCGGCCATCTTGTTCATCGCGGCCTCGCTGGCCACTTCGTAGCCGGCATAGGCCAGATCGTCTTCCTGGCCTTCATGCACGGCGATGCGCCAGGCGCGCGAATCCATGCGAAAGCAACTGGCGTCCGGCTGTGCCGCCGCTTCCATCAGCCCGAGCTGCTGACCCAGGAAACGGCGCCAGGCCGGCACATCCTTGACTGCAAAACCGAGGTATCCAAGACGCTCGACGCTCATTGCGTGTCTCCTTTCAGAAGTTTCAGTTTTTCCGGCAGATCATGACCGCCGGCAGCGGAAAAGAAGCCGCGCACGCCGAGTCCGCCGTCGTAGTTCAGCAGGGAGCCGGTGGCCGGCACCGCATCGCTGCGCGATGCGAAGAACACATAGGCCCCGGTGTATTCCTCGACCGTCGGCATGCGGCCGATCGGCAGCACGTTGGCCAGCATGTCGGCCAGCGGCACCGAGGAAATGGATTGTTCGCTCAGCCCCAGCGAACTCGGCCCGCGAAGATCGGTGCCGATGCCGCCGGGGGCCACGCCATTGACGCGCACATGCGGCGCCAGTTCGAAGGCGAGTTCGCGCACCAGCCCCACCACCGCGTGCTTGGAGGCGGTGTACAGCGGACCGCCGCCATTGGGATAGAAGCCGGCGTTGGAGATCGTGAAGATCACGCTGCCACGACTTTCGACCAGGGCCGGCAGGCAGGCCTTGACCGCGAGCAGATAGCCCTTGACGTTGACATGGAAAATCTCGTCGAAGGCGGCGTCGATGCGGTCTTCCGGCAGGTCGACCAGCGGCGTCGAGTAGTCCCAGATGCCGGCATTCGGAATCACGCAATCGATGCGGCCGAAGCGCCCGATGCAGCTTGCGGCGGCCGCCTTCTGGTCGGCCATCGAACGGACGTCGCCGACACAGCCGATCACCTTGTCGCCATGCGCCGCTTCAATCGCCTCCAGGCGCTCGGCGGACTTGTCGAACACGGCCACGCGGGCACCCTCGGCAACGAAGCGGTCGACGAGCGCGCGCCCGAGGCCCGATGCTCCGCCGGTGATCAGGGCCACCTGGTCCTTGAGTCTCATGTCTCTCCCCCTCTCGATCGTTATCGTTATTGGTGTTCAGCGCGTGCCCGTCGAAGGGCGGGCACGCAGCAGGTCACGAAGGTTGGTCGCCGGATCACTCAGCGCCGGCAGGCTCACCGGGGTTCCGGCTTCCACGAGCCGGGTGGCTGTGGCGAAGTCCTTGGTCGCGTCCACCGACATTGCAGCAGCGACGGCACCGCCGTGTACGCGCAGCATCAGCAGCGGATGGCCGGACTCCGCATCGCCGCGCAGCAGCCAGCTGCCCGGGCCTTCGAAGTCGCCGATGGTCTGGATACGATGACCGGCGATCTCGGTCCACGCGCGCGGAACCTGTGGCGAGGGTTCGGCGCGGCCGAGCATGGCGGCAGCAGCCGTAGCCGCCTGGGCCTGGCTGTTCAGATAGGTTTCCAGTGAGCGCTGGCCGCCCTCGCGCAGCGGCCAGCACGCGGCATCGCCCGCTACGAACAGCTCAGGACAGGCGCTGAGGCCGGTGGCATCCACCGGCACACCGCGCACGCAGGCCAGCCCGGCCTGCTGCGCCAGCGCCGTATCCGGCTCGGCCCCGATGCTGATCAGCACCGTGTCCGCCGAAATCCGCAGGCCATCGGCGAACGCCACGGCGCGCGCTCGGCCACCCTTGCCCTCGAACGCAGTGATCCGGGCATTGCGCTGAACCACCACACCGAGCGCTTCAAGCCGTTCCCGGCACCAGGCCCCGAGCCGGCGGCCCAGCACGCGCAGCAGCAGTTCATCGGCCGATTCGAGAATCCTGACTTCGGCGCCGGCCTTGCGTGCCGTCGTGGCGACCTCACAGCCGATCAGTCCGCCACCGACGATCAGCAGCGACATCCCTGGCCCGATACGGCTGCGCAGCTTTGCGCTGTCGGCCTGATCGCGCAGGCTCAGCACGCCATCGAGTTCGGCACCCGGCAGGCTCAGCGTCCTGGCACGGGCACCCGTGGCCAGCAGCAGGCGGTCGTAGGTCAGGCTCGTGCCCGCAGGCAGATGCAGCCTGCGACGCGCAGGCTCGATCCGCTGCACGCGCTCACCGGCATGAATCTCCACGGCGGCATCGGCATACCAGGCGGCGTCGAGCAGCGGCGGGGCTTCCACCGTAGCGCCGGCCAGTACCGACTTCGACAGCGAGGGGCGGTCGTAAGCCGGCACCGGCTCGTCGCCGAACAGGTGGATGCGTCCGTCGTAGCCTTGGTCGCGCAGGCTGAGCGCGGCCGAAGCGCCGGCCAGTCCGAAACCGACGATGGCGATGTCCCGGATCACGGCATTGCCGGTGCCGCGTCGAAATCGACGAATACCTCGTCGCCCTCGACCCGCACGGCGAAGGTTCGCAGCGCGCCATTGGCCGGTGCCGAACGCACCTTGCCCGTTCTCACGCAGAACTTGCCCATGTGCAGCGAGCATTCGACGACATCGCCATCGAGGTAGCCGTCCGACAGCGACCACTCGCCGTGCGTGCAGCGATCCTGGGTGGCGAAGAACTCGCCGTTGACATTGAACAGCGCCAGCGGAATCGCGAACTGCTCCAGCTTCAGCGCTTCACCCTCGGCCACCTCGCTGCGGCCGCAGACTCTCACGAACGCCATGGTCTGCTCCTCAGAAGAAAATGCTGAGGTTGTTCGACATCAGCGTGCCCTGGTCGATCAGGATGGTCCGCCGTGCGATCTTGAAGCGCATTCCGGTGTCGCTGCGGCGCAGCACGTCACGACGCTCGCCCGCGAAGATGTCGACCTGCCGTTCGAGGCGGTTGCGGTAGACCAGGAAAGCGGAACTGACCTCGTAGCTGTCGCGCTCGCTGCCGGGGCTGATCATCACGTTGGTGACCATGTGGCGAGTGCGCGAGGGCGGGTTCTCGGACCAGCCGAACTCGCTCAGGGCCTTGCGCACGCGGCCATACATGGTGGCGTAGGTGTCATCGAAGTGAGCGAAGTCACCGTCGCCGCTGTACTCAAGACTGGCCTCGCGCATCATGCGGGTGGTGCGCAGCGGCATGAAGTAGCGCAGGTCCGCTTCCATCAGGCCCAGCCAAGCCTCGTAGGCGCGGCTGTCGAGCAGCGCCGCCTCACGGTAGTAGAACTGCTCGATCTCCTGCTGCAGCAGCGGATCGGTGGGCTTGGTCCCCATCTGCATCAGACGGGCGACGTCCAGTTTTTCAATCGTCATGGTGGTGCTCCGGAATTGGCGGTCGGCAGGCAGGCATCAGGGCTTGAGCGTGTCCCAGCTGGGCTCGGACATCATCCGCGCCCAATGCTGGTACATGCCGCGCGCCGCCTCTTCGCCGTAGACGTAGCCGATGCGGCCGGGGAAGTTCGGATCATCGGTACGCGAGCGGCCCAGCCCCATCTGCGCATTGAGCGGCCGGCTGCGCGCCTTGTGGCCCCGCAGCACCTTCTGGATCTCCACCCAGTTCTCGCCATCGTCCTGCTCCAGTACTCCGCCGGCGGAGAAGGTGCGGATGTTCTGGCGGCGGAACTGTTCCTTGATCTCGGGCGGCGCATCCGCATCGACCAGGGCAAAGGCCCAGACCTCGATCTCGTTCGGGCCACGCGGATGCCAGGTACGAATGGTGTTGATGCCCGGCAGGAACGAACAGGTCGGGAAGATGGTGGTGTGCTGTCCGAACATGCGCTTGGCCGGCATCTGATCGAGGCGAGCGTCGGCGACGTCAGCCGCTGCGCCCTCGGTCCAGTACTGCGTGACCTGCGGCCCCATGACGCCCATCAGGATGCCGGGTTCGTCCACGTACCAGCCGGCACCATGGCCGCCCCAGGCGGCACGGAACTGGTTGCCCTGGGTGGGAATCTGGGCGTCGGCCAGGCTCATCTCCGGCGGCATTCCCGCGAGCAGGCCCGAAAGGTGCGACACCGTGCCCGCGTGGTACATGTCGCTGCAGAACTGCTCGGCCGCGAACTTCCAGTTGCAGGGGATCACCCACTTCTGGATGCCGCCAATGGCCTCGGTGCCGGCCGGCGTGCGATCGAGCATGACATCCATGTAGGGCTTGGCGTCGCCGATGTAGGTTTCCAGATCGGGCGCTTCGGCATCCCAGTTGGCGAATACCAGGCCCTTGTAGATCTGCACGCGCGCCTGCAGCGGCCCCCAGTCGGCCTTGTCGAAGCCGCATTCGTGCTCCTTCTTCGAGCAGTACGCGGTGTCCTCGTAGGGCACGCTGACCAGATTGCCGGCGATGTCGTAGGCCCAGCCGTGATAGCTGCAGGTGAACGCCTTGGCATTGCCCGCATCCGATCGGCAGATGCGCATGCCGCGATGACGGCACTGGTTGAGGAAGACCCGGATGCTGCGGTCCTTCTGGCGCGCCATGATGACCGGGTCTTCGCCCATGTAGGTGGTCAGATAGTCACCGGTCTTGGGCACGTGGCTGACGTGTCCGAGCAGCAGCCAGGAGCGCGCGAACACGCGCTCCAGTTCCAGCTCGTAGAGGTCCGCATCGGAGTAGATGCGCGGGTCCAGCAGACCCTTGTCCTGATCCACCAGCGCGCGAATCGCGTCCGGCGTCCAGGTCCGCTTGAACCGCAGCGGTGATTCCGCCGCGGCCTTGTTCGTGTCACTCATGTCTCACTCCTCCAATGACCTGCGCCTGTGCGGCGCTATGAACTTTCTGTTCAACCGACAACAACACGACCGGCCGGCGGCAGCAGCCCGTGCTGGCGCACCGCCTCCAGCGAAGCCTCGATATGGCATTTCAGCAGCGACGCGGACAGTTCCTCGTCCCGAGCCAGCGCGGCATCGTGCAGCGCCTGGTGTTCCGCATGCACATCGCGCTCTGGCGACGGGTGATGGGCCGTCAAGCGCCGATACCGCTCCATGTGCAGGTACAGCACGGCGCGAAAGCGCCGTGACCACGGCGAGGGGCAGGCACTCAGCAGCGCTTCGTGGAAGTCGCGATTGCAGCGCTCCCATCGCTCGAACCAGACACCAGGATTCTTGATCGTGCGCGGATGGATACACGACAGCCGGTCAAACGTGGACGTGACCTCCGACTGCCATTGATCGCCACCCAAGCGGACGCTCTGGCGCAGGGTCTCGCACTCGATCAGCACGCGCGTGCGCGTCAGGTCTTCCATATCGGCCAGCGACATCGGTGCCACGCGAAAACCACGCTGCGCCTCGGCTTGTGCCAGGCCTTCGGCCACCAGCAGGGACAGTGCTTCGCGTATCGTTCCACCGCTTACCTCGTAGCTGTCCTTGAGATGCGCCACGGCCAGCCGAGAGCCCGAAGTCAGGTGCCCTCCCAAGATGTCGCGACGTAACCGATGCACGGTCCACTCGATCAGGCTGCGTGCAGGGCTACTGTCGCAAGCAGCATTACCAGCTTCGAAAAAATGCTGCGCGTTTCCTTCCACCTAGCATTCCCTCCAGTCTTCGGTGAACTGCGTAAAACCAGCTGCGCTGCTGAAATGTACACCCCGCTTTATCAAAATGTCGATATTTTCTAGCACGGTTTCAAATACCAAGTGCAACACTTTCAAAGGAGGTTTTGCATGAGGAGTCGATAAGAGCAGCTAAGCGCGGAAGAGCGCGCGGTGATCATGGTGATGCGCAGCACGGGAGCGAGTGTCCGGGGCGGTAGCTGAGCAGTTAGGCCATTCGGCGAGCATGATTTCACGCGAGCTTCGTCGGAATGGTGATCGGAGCGCATCGGGCCGTTCTCCGCTGGGCCGGGCATGAAAGGCAGGCGAGGTTGGCTATAACGCGACGCGGGCCGGTCATCGCGCTCGGCGACTGCGCCGAAAATCCCGGCGTCTGCGCGAGCTGAGCAAGTGGAGCCTACTCTGGCAGCCGGTGGTGGGGTTGTCGGCAAGGTGGGTGGCAGCATCGTCATGGTTGGCAAGCCGGCCTTCCTGCGCGATGAAAAAGTCGAAGGTCTGGAAGCGCTGGAATCGCAGGCCTTCGCTTTGCAGGAGGACGGCAAGACGGCGATGTTCGTCGCCATCGATGGAAAGCCCGCCGGGATTGTCGCGGTTGCCGACCCGATCAAGGCCAGCAGCGCTGAGGCCATCCAGTCGCTTCAGGCGCTCGGCCTGAAGCTGGTTAGTAAGCGTCCGGTGACTACCTATTGACGAAACCGCGCTTGAGCCGAGCGAGCCGTTTGTTCGCGGCGTCGATGTCGAAAGCGAGCGGATCGAAAGGCCCGCCGATCCAGGTGAGCATCTCGTCCTTCTCCTCGCAGTCCTGTCCGGCGAGGACGGCGATGAGGTCCTCGTAGCCGGGCACGCCACCGCAGTCTTCAGGCGGACAGGCAAATTCGCCGGCAAGGCAGACCGGGGTTTTCAGTTCCGGGGACGGTTCGAGCACCCGCTCGATCTTGACCTCGTGCTCCCAGCCATCGCCGAAGTCGTAGCGATAGATGAAGCGCATCTTGGGCCCGACGACATCGATGAGCCGGACCTTACGTTCATCGGCCGGCGGATCGTCGTCGATAGGGTCGTTGAGGACCATGCCGTAGCGCTTTCCGCGGATCTCGAATTC
>NZ_JBIMKV010000018.1:0-83454 GCF_051860985.1 Nevskia sp.
TCGATCGACGGCGTCACCTGTGAGATGGACGATGGCACAGCTTCCGGCTCAGCCGTCACCACCGGCAGCAGCCGCGGTGACCCCGCCTGTCGCGCCAACCGGACGCTGGTGCCCTGATAGCGCCGAATCCACTTCCGCAACAGATTCGAATTCAACCCGTGGTCCAGCGCCAGACGCGACACCGACACACCAGGCGCAAGCGCCCGCTCGACCAGCGCACGCTTGTCCGACTCGCTGTACACCCGCCGGCCGTCCGCATCCGTCGAAGAAACCAGACCCGCTACCAGTACTCCTTCCGCTCCCTTCATCGGTGTCCACTCCCGAACCCAGTGGACACCATCTTTCTGACCTTCAGACCTCAGCGATAGCGGCCTTTACCGGACGCTTACGCATTCAGTGAGTCGATCGTCCAACAAAAAGCCCGGCGGATGCCGGGCTTTTTGTTGACCGCGACCGGCAAGCTCAGGCCACGGCTTCTTCGACCTCGATCGCCTTGCGGAGCTTCTTCATCGCGGCGACCTCGATCTGGCGGATGCGCTCGGCGGACACGCCGTACTCGTCACCCAGTTCCTGCAGGCCGGCTTTCGATTCGTCGGCCAGCCAGCGGCGCTGCAGGATGTCGCGCGAACGCGGATCCAGCGAGACCAGGGCCTGCTTCATGCGCTCCTCGCGGGCGTCCTGCCATTCGGCTTCCTCGATCGCCGCGAACTGGTCGCTGCGGTCGGCCAGATAGTCTTCCGGCACGAACGATTCCTCGCCGTCTTCCGGCGTCGCGCTGAACGACACGTCGGCGCCGCCGAGCCGCGATTCCATCTGCAGCACGTCTTCCGGCTTCACCTTCAGATCGCGGGCCACGGCCTCGACTTCCGACTGCGTCATCCAGCCGAGATGGGTCTTGGACTTGCGCAGGTTGAAGAACAGCTTGCGCTGCGCCTTGGTGGTGGCGATCTTCACGATCCGCCAGTTCTTCAGGATGTATTCGTGGATCTCGGCCTTGATCCAGTGCACGGCGAAGCTGATCAGCCGCACGCCGACACCCGGATCGAAGCGCTTCACGGCCTTCATCAGACCGATGTTGCCTTCCTGGATCAGGTCCGACAGCGGCAGGCCGTAGCCCTGATAGCCGCGGGCGATGTGGACGACGAAACGAAGGTTGGACAGCACCAGTTTCTGCGCCGAGGCGAGGTTGCCTTCGTCGTGCAGTTCATGGGCGAGCTTCTGTTCCGCCTCCGGCGTCAGCAACGGAATCTGGCTGACCGACCGGATGTAGGTATCGAGGCTGCCGGCCAGCGGCACCGGCAGCGCTGAAGAGCGTTGCGAAAGCGCAAGAGCAGTCATCGTGTATCCCCCGAAAAGTGGTCGAGATGTTAGCACTCGCATTTTTGGAGTGCTAAGCCGCCAAGAAGTTCAATCGACATTCGGTCTGTCGATAGTCTTTCTGCATCGCGGCGCGGGCCAGGATGGCCGTTTCCCATCCTGTATGCCTTGGGGCGCGAACCGCCGGATGCAAGGGCTCAGCGCGGCTCGATCGCGCCGAGGTGCCGGCTGACCGTCCACAGCGCCGCCAGCCAGCCGAGCGCGGCGCCGGCGCCGAACACGGCAAACACCGTGTCCGCGCCAAGCGTGCCTGCTCCCGTGCCGATGCCGTACAGCCCGGACAGCGTCTGGGCCGGCCCGGCCAGCGCCAGTCCCGCGCCGAACACCATCAGGCAGGCCAGCAGCGCGCCGCTCAGGCCGTACCAGAGGCCGGTGTACAGGAACGGCCGGCGGATGAAGGCGTCCGAGGCGCCGATCAGCTTCAGCACCAGGATTTCCTCGCGCCGCGAGGCGATGTCGAGGCGGATGGTGTTGGCGACCACCACCAGCACCGCCAGCGCCAGCGCCCCGGCGATCAGCAGGATCAGCCGCTCGATGACGGCCAGGATCGCGTACAGCCGCTCCAGCCATTCACGGTCCAGCCGTGCGCTGTCGACTTCCGGCAGCCGGGTCAGCGCGTCGAGCAGGGCCTCGGCCTGCGCCTTCGGCAGTGCTGCATCCGGCGTCGCCACGATGGTCGCCGGCAGCGGGTTGTCGCTGAGCATGTCGAGCGCTTCACCGAAGCCGGAGTGGGCCTTGAACTCGGCCAGCGCGGCATCGCGGGAGATGTATTTCGCTTCGCCGATCCCCGGCTTGCGCGCGATGGTGGCCTGCAGCTGGCGGCCGGCGGCCTCATCGACGGTGTCCTTCAGGAACAGCGACACGCGCAGCGAGCCCTTGAGGCCCGACGACGCTGCGTCGAGCCCGCCGAGCACGGCGTACAGCCCGGCCGGCAGCGCCAGGGTGATGCCGATCACCAGCGCCGTCAGCAAGGTGCCGAACGGACGGCGCACCAGCTGATCGAGGGTCGCGGAGATCGCCCGCGTGTGGTCGAGCAGCCAGCGCGAGCCGGCGGCCGGCGCGGTGCGGACCCGCTTGGCGCCGCTCACGACGCGCTCCCGGCATCGCCGTCGTCGTCGACCAGCTGGCCATCCTGCAGGCTCAGGATCCGGTACGGCAGGCGGCGGATCAGCCCCAGTGCATGGGTGGCCACCAGGACGCTGACGCCGACCTCGTTGAAGCGGCCGAACAGCTGCATGATCTCGGCGGCCATCGCCGGGTCGAGATTGCCGGTCGGTTCATCGGCGATCAGCAGCCGCGGCCGCGCGACGACCGCCCGGGCGATGCCGACCCGCTGCTGCTCGCCGCCGGACAGCGTCACCGGCCAGTCGCGTTCGCGGCCGCGCAGGCCGACCGCGTCGAGCGCGGCGCGCACGCGGCGGCCGATGTCGTCGCCGGAATGGCCGCGGATGATCAGCGGCATCGCCACGTTGTCGAACACGCTGCGATCCGGCAGCAGCGCGAAGTTCTGGAAAATCATGCCGAACTGCCGGCGATAGGCCGCAACCGCGCGCGGCCTCAACGCCGACAGCGTCTGCCCGTCGACGGTGATCTCGCCGCTGAACGGCCGCTCCAGCAGCGCGATCAGCTTCAGCACGGTCGACTTGCCGGCACCGCTCGGGCCTGTGAGGAAGGCCATCTCGCCGTGACCGAGCGTGAAGTCGGCGTCGCGCAGGATCTCGCGGCCGCCGTCGCGATAGCGATGGCTGACCTGCGCGAAGCGGATCAGCGCCTCGCTCAACGTCCGTCTCCGAGCGCGGCGCCGCCGACCAGCGCCTCGGCGTAGGCATCGGCGTCGAACACTTCGAGATCGTCGATCGCTTCGCCGAGGCCGACGAAGCGCACCGGCAGCGCCATCCGCTTGGCGATCGCCAGCAGCACGCCGCCCTTGGCGGTGCCATCGAGCTTGGTGATGGTCAGGCCGGTCAGGCCGATCGCCTCGTGGAACTGCACCGCCTGGTTCAGCGCATTGCCGCCGGCGGTGCCATCGACCACCAGCATCACCTCGTGCGGGGCGTAGGTGTCGAGCTTCTGGACCACGCGGCGGATCTTGCGCAGCTCGTCCATCAGGTGGCTCTGGGTGTGCAGGCGCCCGGCGGTATCGGCGATCACCACGTCGATGCCGCGCGCCTTGGCGGCCTGCACGGCGTCGAAGATCACCGAGGCCGAATCGGCCCCGGCGCCCTGCGACAGGATCGGCACGCCGGCGCGCTCCGACCAGGTGGTCAGCTGCTCGACGGCCGCCGCGCGGAAGGTGTCGCCCGCGGCCAGCAGCACGCTCTTGCCGTCCTTCTTGAACTTCGCCGCCATCTTGCCGATGGTCGTGGTCTTGCCGGCGCCATTGATGCCGGCGACGAAGATCACGTACGGCTTGATGTAGCTCGGCACCACCAGCGGTTTGGCGCAGGGGCCGATGATGTCGAGCAGCGCCTTCTTCAGCTCCTTGCGCAGCTGTGCCTCGGTCTTGATGCGGCCGGCCATCACCTCGTTGCGCAAGGTCTGGGTCAGCTGCATCGTCGCCTCGACGCCGGCATCGGCGATCAGCAGGCGCTCCTCGATGATCTCGATCGCGTCATCGTTGAGCTTGTCGTCGGTGAACAGGCGGCCGAGATCGTAGGTCAGCCACGAATCGCCCTTGTTGATCTTCTTCCGAAGCTTCGCGATGAAGCCGAGATTGTCTTCGCTCATGCCGCTTTCAGCTCCGCGAAGGCTTCGCGCGCGGCGGCGAGGGTCAGCTCGACTTCGCGCGGGCCGTGGGCTGCCGACACGAAGCCGGCCTCGTAGGCGCTCGGCGCGAGATAGATGCCGCGCGCCAGCATCGCGTGGAAGAAGCGCTTGAACTGCTCCAGGTTGCACTGCGTCACCTCGGCGAAGCTGGTGATCGCCGGCTTGTCGGTGAAGAACAGGCCGAACATCGAGCCGAGTTGCACGGTGGTGAACGGAATGCCGGCGGCCTTCGCTGCCGCGTTCAGGCCCGCCAGGATCGCGGCGGTGGTCGCTTCTAGCTTTGCGTAGATCGCGGCGTCGTCGAGCGTCTTCAGCAATGCGATGCCGGCGGCCATCGCCAGCGGATTGCCCGACAGCGTGCCGGCCTGATAGACCGGGCCGGCGGGCGAGAGCTTCTGCATGATCTCGCGCCGGCCGCCGAACGCTCCGACCGGCAGGCCGCCGCCGATGATCTTGCCGAGCGTGACCATGTCCGGCGTGATGCCGTAGACGCCGGCCGCGCCCTTCGGGCCGACCCGGAAGCCGGTCATCACTTCATCGAAGATCAGCACCGCACCGTCATCGCGGCAAAGCTTCTGGAGGCCTTCGAGAAAGCCCGGCTTCGGCAGGATGCAGTTCATGTTGCCGGCCACCGGCTCGACGATCACGCAGGCGATCTGACCGGCATTGGCCTTGAACAGCGCTTCGACCGAGGCGAGATCGTTGTAGTCGGCGGTCAGCGTGTGCTGGGCGAAATCGGCCGGCACGCCGGGCGACGTCGGCACGCCGAACGTCAGCGCGCCGGAGCCGGCCTTGACCAGCAGCGAGTCGGAATGGCCGTGGTAGCAGCCCTCGAACTTCAGGATCTTGTCGCGACCGGTGTAGCCGCGCGCCAGCCGTAGCGCGCTCATCGTCGCTTCGGTGCCCGACGAGCACAGCCGCACCTGTTCCAGTCCCGGCACCCGGGCGCAGAGCAGTTCGGCCATGGTGATTTCGGCTTCGGTCGGGGCGCCGTAGGACACGCCGATCTGCGCTTGGGCCACGATCGCATCGCGGACCGCCGGATGCTGGTGGCCGAGGATCATCGGGCCCCAGCTGCCGATGTAGTCGACGTAGGCGCGGCCGTCGGCATCGGTGATGTAGGCGCCGTTGGCCGAGGCGATGAAGCGCGGCGTGCCGCCGACCGCGCGAAATGCGCGCACCGGCGAATTGACGCCGCCGGGGATCGAGGCCTGGGCACGTTCGAACAGCGCTTCGGAGCGGGTCATGCGGTCGTTTCCAGTCCTGGTCGTGGATCAGCGGGGCGCTGCTGCGAACAGCGCGCAGTAGGCGCGGGCGCGGCGTTCGATGGCGGCCGGGTCGCCGGCCCCGAACAGGCCATCGACGGCGGCCAGCCAGTCGGCACCGGCAGCGAGCAGCAGCGCGCCATTATCCGGCGTCACGCCGCCGATTGCGCAGATCGGCGCGCCGATTCGCCGCCGCGCCGCGCCAAGCACGGCGGGATCGGCCGGTGGGGCGTCCGGCTTGGTGGTCGAGGCGAAGAAGCGGCCGAAGGCGACGTAGCTGGCGCCGGCGGCCAGCGCGTTGTCGGCATGGTCGAGATCGGAGGCGCAGCTGGCGCCGATCAGGGCCGCCGGCCCGAGACGGGCGCGCGCCGCTTCCAGCCTGCCATCGGACCGGCCCAGGTGGGCGCCATCGGCACCGATGGCGGCGGCCAGCGCCGCATCGTCATTGACGATGAAGCGCGCGCCGCCCGCGCGGCACAGCGCCAGCAGCGCCTCGGCATTGCGCTGCCGGCGGTCGGGGGCGCTGGCCTTGTCGCGGTACTGCAGCAGCCGCGCGCCGCCGGCGATGGCGGCGGCACAGGCCTCGAGCAGCCGCGCCGGATCGGCGGCGAGCGTGTCCGGCGTCACGGCATAGAGCAGGCGTTCGGTCATTGCGGAAGGCGTCCGGGAATACGGCGGCCCTGACCGAGGGCGACCGCGCGCGCCAGCGCCGCCTGGGTCCAGCGCTGGCCGGCAGCGATCGCCTCGTCCGCCGTGTCGCCCAGCGCCAGCCGGGCCACGATGGCGCTGGCCAGCGTGCAGCCGGCGCCGTGAAAGGTTTCCGGCAGGCGCGGCCAGTCGTGGACCCGCACGGGCGGAGTACCGCCGTAGGCGCGATTGACGACGGTCGGGGCGGCTTCGTCGCCGCCGGTGATCAGCACGCGCTGACAGCCATCGGCCAGCAGCGCCGCCGCGCAGGCGGCCAGATCACTGGCCACGTCCGGCACCAGCCGGCGCGCCTCGGCGGCGTTCGGCGTCAGCACCGTGACCTGCGGCAGCAGCAGCGCCCGCAGGGCGGCCGGGAACCCGGCGGCGACCAGATCGGTGCCGCCACCGGCGCGCAGCACCGGATCGCAGACCACCGGCACCGCGAGCCGGGCCAGGTGCCGGACGATCACCGGCAGCTGCGCCGGGTCGCCGAGCAGGCCGAGTTTGACGGCATCCGGCCGGACATCGGCCAGCAGCACGGTCAGCTGCTCGTCGAGCAGCGCGGGATCGGTGGCGATCACCCGGCGCACGTCGCGGCTGTCCTGCACGGTCAGCGCGGTGATCGCGCCGAGCGCATGAACGCCGTGCGCGGCCAGGGTTTCGATGTCGGCCTGCAGTCCGGCGCCACCACCCGGATCGTGGCCGGACAGGCACAGCACGGTGCGGGGGCGGCTCATCGGCGGCGGTCCGGAAAAGTGACGGTGAAAAAAGCTTGACAAGACGCGGTTCGCGACTGCGGCGGGCGGCAGTTATGCACATCGAAATGGCGATATCGCCGCAAAGCCCCGTAGCTGCGACACAAATCCGTCAAAAAGCCTGAAAAACTCATCAACACTTTGAATTCATTAAACAAAGTGGCATGGTCATAAATTAGCCGCAACGCGGAAAATCCATGTTGGGACCGTCACTTACGCGGCCTCCCCAAGGCTTGTTCACAAGCTTATCCACAGAAACTGTGTGTGAACTGATCTTTTCCATAGATTTCAGTGATTAAGCGCCGATTCTTGAGGTAACGACGAGTTCTGCCCTCAATCAGTGCATATCGTTCAGGTAACTGCTGCCAAGTGCGCCCATCTGGTTTTCGATGTGGCTGGCCCGGCCCAGCACGTAGGCCGATGGCCGATCCAGCCGGAGCCGCACCGGGTTCGGCAGCACGGCGGCCAGCAGGGCGCATTCGTGGCGCGTCAGCCGGGCGGCCGGCTTGCGGAAGTAGGTCTGCGCGGCCGCTTCCACGCCATAGACGCCGGGGCCGAACTGGGCGACGTTGAGATACACCTCCAGCACCCGCCGCTTCGGCCACAGCAGCTCGATCAGGACCGTGTAGCCGACTTCCAGGCCCTTGCGCAGATAGCTGCGCCCGGACCACAGGAACAGGTTCTTGGCGGTCTGCTGGCTGATGGTCGACGCGCCTCGGACCCGCCGCGAGCGCTTGTTGTGGTCGAGCGCCTTGTCGATCGCCTCGAAATCGAAGCCCCAATGCTCGGGAAACTTCTGGTCTTCGGCGGCCACCATCGCCAGCGCCGCCGCCGGCGCGATCCGTTCCCACGGCACCCAGTCGTAGCGGACCTCGGGCGCGTCGGAGGCCAGCATGAAGGCGCTGGTGAACGGCGGGACCACGCGCAGGATCAGCACCTGCAGCACCGCCAGCGCCGCGAACAGCAGCGGCGAAACGGCCAGCCAGAACAGCGGGCTGCGGCGGCGCAGGGACAGGCGGCGCATCAGTCCGGGCTCCGGTCGGCGGCGTCGGGCAGCGAATACACCGGCAGCGACCAGTTCCAGACGATCGCCGCGAAGCGGATCGCCGCCACGGCCAGCATGCCGGTCAGCGTTGCCGGCCAGCGGCTGATGCCGAGATCGAGCAGCAGCACGTAGACCGACGCGCCGACGATCACCGCCACCGCGTACAGCTGGCCCTTGCGCAGGATCATCGGGATCTCGTTGCAAAGCACGTCGCGCAGCAGGCCGCCGAAGGCCCCGGTGATGGTCGCCATGATCACCGCGATCAAGCCCGGATGGCCGGCGCCGAGCGCCACCTGGGCGCCGGCGATCGAGAAGAACGCCAGCCCCAGCGCGTCGGCGATCTGCAGGCTCTGCAGCGGCGGACGCCGCCAGCGGGTGTAGGGAATGGTGGCCAGCGCCGCCAGCACGATCACCACGACATAGGTCGGCTCGCCGATCCAGAACACCGGATTGCGGTCGAGCAGGATGTCGCGGATGGTGCCGCCGCCGGTCGCGGTGACCAGCGCGATCACCACCACGCCCAGCACGTCGAGGCTCTTGCGGCCGGCCGCCAGCGCGCCGCTGATCGCGAACACGGCGACGCCGGCATAGTCGAGAAGATGCAGGATCATGCGGCGCTGAGCTTAAGCCGATCGCGGCGGATCACGCTCGGCAACAGCGGCCCCGGGGCGGCGCTTCGGCCGATACCGCTCCGGCTGACCTCAGGCCGGCAGGCCGAGCTGCTTCCACAGCCGCAGCGTCGGTTCGACCTGGTTGAGCGTGTAGAAGTGGATGCCCGGCGCGCCGCCCTTCAGCACGGTCTCGCACAGGCGGCTGACGACATCCAGGCCGAAATCCTGCAGCGCCGCCTTGTCGTCCTGCAGCTGTTCCAGCCGCAGCCGGACCCAGCGCGGGATGTCCGCCCCGCAGGCGGCCGAGAAGCGCGTCAGCTGGGCGTGGTTGGTGATCGGCATGATGCCGGCGATCACCGGAATGGTGATGTGCGCTTTCGCGCAGCGTTCAAGGAAATCGAAGTAGGCGTCGGCGACGTAGAAATACTGCGTGATCGCAGCATCGGCGCCGGCGTCGACCTTGCGCCGGAAGGCTTCGAAATCGGCCTCCGGGCTGCGGGCCTGCGGATGCATTTCCGGGTAGGCGGCCACTTCCAGCTGGAAGCTGTCGCCGTGCGTCTGGCGGATGAACGACAGCAGCTCGCTGGCGTAGTGGAAATCGCCCGGCGCGCCGGTGCCGATGGCGGTGGCCGGCAGGTCACCGCGCAGCGCCACGATGCGCTTCACGCCGGCCGCCTTGTAGCGGTCGAGCAGGGCGGCGATCCGGGCCCGCGAGGAGCCGACGCAGGTCAGGTGCGGCGCCGCCTCGATGCCGGTGCTCTCGACGACCTTGACCACGGTGTCGTAGGTGCCGTCCTGGTCCGAGCCGCCGGCGCCGTAGGTGACCGAAAAATATTTCGGCTTCAGCGCCGCCAGCGCCGCCGCGATGCCGGGCAGCTTGGCTACACCTTCCGGCGTGCGTGGCGGGAACAGCTCAAACGAAAACTGTGCGGGATGTGCTGCCATGAAAAGCATCCTGTCGAGCTGCCGGCAGAGGCGGACAGCAAAAAGGGGCAGTCGCCCGCCCCCTGAAGGCTGACCGGCCCGGACCCGCGCGCCAAGGCCTGCGCGCGAATCCGGCCGGCGGGTTCCGGCGCCGCAGCGCCGGGCACCGCGCTCAGTAGCGGTAGTGGTCCGGCTTGTACGGACCGTCGACCGGCACGCCGAGGTAGTCGGCCTGGGCCGGCGTGAGCTTGGTCAGCTTGACGCCGATCTGCTCCAGATGCAGCGCCGCCACTTCCTCATCGAGCTTCTTCGGCAGGCGGTAGACCTGCTTGGCGTAGACGTCCTTGTTCTTCCAGAGGTCGATCGCCGCCAGCGTCTGGTTGGAGAACGAGTTCGACATCACGAACGCCGGGTGGCCGTGGGCGCAGCCGAGGTTGATCAGGCGGCCTTCGGCCAGGATGTAGATGCTGCGGCCGGTGTCGCTGAAGGTGTAGCGATCGACCTGCGGCTTGATCTGGTCGCGCGCAGCGCTCGCGTCCTGGTTCAGGCGATCCATCTGGATCTCGTTGTCGAAGTGGCCGATGTTGCAGACCAGCGCGTTGTTCTTCATCGCCTTCATGTGCTCAAGGCTGATGATGTCCTTGTTGCCGGTGGCCGAGACATAGATGTCGGCAAACGGCAGCACGTCTTCGATGGTCTTCACTTCGAAGCCTTCCATCGCGGCCTGCAGCGCATTGATCGGATCGACTTCCGAAACGATCACGCGGGCGCCCAGGCCCCGCAGGCTGTGCGCCGAGCCCTTGCCGACATCGCCATAGCCGGCGACGAAGGCGACCTTGCCGGCGATCATCAGATCGGTGGCGCGCTTGATGCCGTCGGCCAGCGATTCGCGGCAGCCGTAGAGGTTGTCGAACTTCGACTTGGTGACCGAGTCGTTGACGTTGATCGCCGGCACCAGCAGCTTGCCCGCTTCGAACATCTGGTACAGGCGGTGCACGCCGGTGGTGGTTTCTTCGGCGACACCGCGCCAGGCGGCGGCGACCTTGGTCCAGTAGCCCGGGCGCTCGGTCTTGGTCCGGCGCAGCAGGTCCTTGATCACCTGCTCCTCATGGTTGCCGGACAGCGTGTCGATCCAGTCCGAGCCGGCTTCCATCTCGACACCCTTGTGGATCAGCAAGGTCACGTCGCCGCCATCGTCGATGACCAGTTCCGGGCCGCCGAGCGAGCCGTCCGGCAGCACGTGGGTCACGCAGTCCAAGGTGCAGTCCCAGTATTCCTCCAGCGTCTCGCCCTTCCAGGCGAACACCGGCGTGCCGGCGGCGGCCACAGCCGCCGCAGCGTCATCCTGGGTCGAGAAGATGTTGCAGGACGCCCAGCGCACGTCGCCGCCGATCGCCTTCAGCGTCTCCAGCAGCACGGCGGTTTCCTTGGTCATGTGCAGCGAGCCGGTGACGCGAACCCCCTTCAGCGGCTGCAGCGGCGCGTACTTCTTGCGGATCGCCATCAGGCCGGGCATTTCTTCCTCGGCCATGCGGATGCGCTTGCGGCCGAATTCGGCCAGCGACAGGTCGCGGACCTTGAAGTCGGCGACGCCGTTCTTGTGCGGGGTGTTGACGGGGTTCAGTACAGCGCTCATGTCGTATCGCTCCAGTGTTGTGTTCGGTGGGACGCTTGTCCGACTGGGCGCCGTTGCTGCCAGCGGTCCGGTGAGCCTGGCCGTTCACGCAGGGTGACGGTCGCAGCGCCCCTCACCGGTCATGCGCCGAGTATATCCGCCTATGCGGATAAAGGGATACAAGCCGGCGAGCCGTCCGCGCTGCGGCGAATCGGCGTCCAGTGCCCGGTTCCGGCACTGCTCTTGCTGGAGATCCACGCATGGACGACCTCACTGCTGACGCACGCCCGGATTCCCGCACTGCCCGCAACGCCGCCGATGCGCCCCTGCGCGAGAACGTGCGCCGCATCGGTGCCACGGTCGGCGAAATGCTGGCCGAGCAGCAGGGGCCGGCGTTTCTCGATGGCGTCGAAACCGTGCGCACCACGGCGATCCGCCGCCGCGAAGGCAGCGCCAGCGCCGAGGAGCTGTCGCGGCTGCTGTCCGGCCTGCCGGTGGTGCAGGCCGAATGGCTGACGCGGGCGTTCTCCACCTACTTCCAGGGCGTCAACATCGCCGAGCGCGTGCACCGCATCCGCCGCCGTCGCGACTACGAACGCGCCGGGGCCGGCGCGCAGCCGGATTCGCTGCTCGATGCGCTGGGCCAGCTGAAGGCGGCCGGCGTCAGCGCCCGCGAGCTGCTGCTGTGGCTGAACCGGCTCGATGTCGAGCCGGTGTTCACGGCGCATCCGACTGAAGCGGTGCGCGGCTCGATCCTGGAAAAGGAGCAGCAGATCGTCCGCTGCCTGATCAACGAGTTCGACCCGAGCCTGACGCCGCCGGAACGCGCGGCCGACTGGGGCCGACTGCGGATGTCGCTGACCGCCAGCTGGCAGACCCGCGAAACCGCCGCCGCGCGGCCGACCGTGCAGGACGAATGCGATCACGTCGGCTTCTATCTGGGTGGCGCGATCTACAACATCGTGCCGGCCTTCTTCGAAGCCTTCGAGGATGCGATCCGCGCCGTCTACGGCACGGAAGTGGAGATGCCACGCATCCTGCGCTTCGGCAGCTGGGTCGGCGGCGACATGGACGGCAATCCGAACGTCGGCGCCGATACCATCGCCGACACCTTGAAGAGCCAGCGCGCCCGCATTCTCGAACGCTACGCAGCGGAAGTCGGCGAGCTGTCCGACACCCTGAGCCAGACGCTGGATCGGGTCGAAGTGGCCGGCGAACTGCTGCGCCGCACGGCGGCTTATCGCGAGCTGCTGCCGGACGCCGCTGCGGCGCTGAAGCCGCGCCACGCCGACATGCCGTACCGGCTGTTCCTGAGCCTGGTCCGCGCCCGGCTGCGGGCGACCAGTCGCGACGAGCCCGGTGGTTACGAAAACGCCGACGCGTTCCGCGCCGACATCGAGCTGGTGGCCGAAAGCCTGCTCGCCGGCAAGGGCCTGAACGCCGGCTGGTACGCCGTGCGCCGGCTGCTGTGGCGGGTGCGTACCTTCGGCTTTCATCTGGCGCGGCTCGACTGCCGGCAGGATTCGCGCGTCCACGCCAAAGCCGTCGCAGCGCTGACCGGCGATGCCGACTGGGCCGAGCGGGACGGCGCCACCCAGGCCGATCGCCTGCGCGCCTACGCCGGCGGCAGCACGGCGTTCGCCGCTTCCGACGACGCTGTCGCCGTGCGCTGCGCCGCCGTGTTCACCACCTTGGCCGCGTCGATCGCCCGCTACGGCGTCGAAGCCATCGGGCTTTACATCATCTCGATGGCGCAGCGCGCCGCCGACGTGCTGGCGGTGCTGGCGCTGGCCCGCCACGGCGGCATGGTTGATGTGGCTGGACAGGTGCCGCTCGACATCGCGCCGCTGTTCGAGACCGTCGACGACCTGAAGGCCGGCCCGGACACCTTGCGCGCGCTGTTCAGCGATCCGGTGTACCGCGCCCACCTCGCCGCGCGCGGCGATCGCCAGGCGGTGATGCTCGGCTATTCCGACAGCGGCAAGGACGGCGGCACGGTGGCTTCCCGATGGGGCCTGCAGCGCGCCCAGGTCGAACTGCTGGAAGCGGCACAGGCGTTCGGCATCAAGCTCAAGTTCTTCCACGGCCGCGGCGGCTCGGCCAGCCGAGGCGGCGGCAAGATCGTGCCGGCGCTGATGGCCAGCCCGCGAGGCTCGGTGGCCGGGTCCTTGCGCGTCACCGAGCAGGGCGAGGTCATCCACCGCAAGTACGGCATCCGCGCGCTGGCGCTGCGCAGCCTCGAACAGATGGTCGGCGCCACCCTGCGGGCGTCCTTGCGGCCGCGCGTGCCGGAAGCCCGCGAAGGCGCCTGGCGCGAAGCGATGACGGCGATCTCCGCGCACTCGCGCAGCGCCTATCGCGCCTTCGTCGATGCGCCGGAGTTCGTCGACTACTTCCGCACCGCCACGCCGATCGACGTGATCGAAAAGATGACGCTCGGCAGCCGGCCCAGCCGGCGCGGCACGATGGTCGGCGTCGAAAGCTTGCGCGCCATTCCCTGGGTGTTCGCGTGGACCCAGTGCCGTTCCGGCATCACCGCCTGGTACGGCCTGGGTGCCGGGCTGGAACGCGCCGCCCAGGAAATCGGCGAGGCGCGGCTGTTCGAGATGGCGCAAGACTGGGCGTTCTTCCGGGTGATGCTCGACGACACCGACATGGTGCTGGCCAAGTGTGACCTCGACATCGCCGAACGCTTCTCGCGGCTGTCCGGCGGTCTGCACGCCCGCTTCTTCCCGATGATCGCTGCCGAATTCGAACGCACCCGCCACTGGGTGCTGAAGCTCAGAGGCCAGGACACGCTGCTGGCCAAGGACGCCCGGCTCGCCGAATCGATCCGCGTCCGCAACCCGTACATCGACCCGATCAGCTTCCTGCAGGTGGATCTGCTCGCCCGCTGGCGCGCCTCGGGCTCGACGGATGAGGCGCTGATGAACGCGCTGGTGGCCACCGTCAACGGCGTCGCCCAAGGCCTGCAGAACACGGGGTGAAGCCTGACACGCTTGCGGCGCATGCGCCGCGTCGGGCTGAACGCCATTCCTGCCGGAGGCGGGAATGGCCGGGGTCTCTCCAGTTTGACGATCCTGATTCACACGCTTGCGGCGCATGCGCCGCGTCGGGCTGAACGCCATTCCTGCCGGAGGCGGGAATGGCCGGGGTCTTGCCAGTTTGACGATCCTGATTCACACGCTTGCGGCGCATGCGCCGCGTCGGGCTGAACGCCCTTTCCACCGGCAGGTGGAAAGGGCCGGGGTCTCGCCGGTTCGACGCCCCTGATTCACCAGCTTGCGGCGCATGCGCCGCGTCGGGCTGAACGCCATTCCTGCCGGAGGCGCGAATGGCCCGGCGGTGGAACCGGGGCCGCACTTGCGCCGTGCCGGCACGGCAAGCGGCAGCCGGCACCAGGAACGCTCGAGCTGTCGCCAACAAAAAGGGACGCCGAAGCGTCCCTTTCTTGTCGCAAGCCTTGCGGCTTACTTCAGCTTCTTCGCCGCATCCTTCAGCAGCTCGGCCTTGTCGGTCTTCTCCCACGAGAAGGCGGTGAAGGTTTCGCCGTTCAGCGTCACTTCGTAGGGCTTGCGGCCGAAGTGGCCGTAGCTGGCGGTGGCCTGGTACATCGGGTGGATCAGGTCGAGCATCTTGATGATGCCGCCCGGGCGCAGGTCGAAGTGGGTGCGGACCAGCTTTTCCAGCGCTTCGTCGCTGACCTTGCCGGTGCCGAAGCTGGTCACGAAGATCGAGGTCGGTTCGGCCACGCCGATGGCGTACGACACCTGCACTTCGACCTTCGAGGCGAGGCCGGCGGCGACCAGGTTCTTGGCGACGTAGCGGGCGGCGTAGGCGGCCGAGCGGTCGACCTTCGACGGGTCCTTGCCGGAGAACGCGCCGCCGCCATGACGGGCCCAGCCGCCGTAGCTGTCGACGATGATCTTGCGACCGGTCAGGCCGCAGTCGCCCACGGGTCCGCCGATCACGAAGTTGCCGGTCGGGTTGATGTGGAACTTGGTGGCCTTCGAGATCCACTTCTCCGGGATCACCGGCTTGATGATCGACTCCATGACCGCTTCACGCAGGTCCTTGAGCTTGATGTCCGGGCTGTGCTGGGTCGACAGCACCACGGCATCGACACCGACAGCGACGCCGTTCTCGTAGCGCAGCGTGACCTGCGACTTGGCGTCCGGGCGCAGCCAGGCGAGGCCGCCCTTCTTGGCCTTGCGGACCTTCGACTGCTGCTCGACCAGGCGATGGCTGTAGTAGATCGGCGCCGGCATCAGTTCCTTGGTTTCGTCGCAGGCGTAGCCGAACATCAGGCCCTGGTCGCCGGCGCCGATGTCTTCCGGAGCCTTTTCCTTCTTTTTGGTGCCGTCGACGCCCATCGCGATGTCGGGCGACTGCTTGCCGATGATGTTCAGGATGCCGCAGGTGGCGCCGTCGAAGCCGACGTCGGAGGAGTTGTAGCCGACATCGCTGATGACCTTGCGGACCAGCGCTTCGAGATCGACCCAGGCCGAGGTGGTGACTTCGCCGGCGACGATCGCGACGCCGGTCTTGACCAGCGTTTCGCAGGCGACGCGGGCGCGCTTGTCCTGCGCGAGGATGGCGTCAAGCACGGCATCCGAGATCTGGTCGGCCAGCTTGTCCGGGTGGCCTTCGGACACCGATTCGGAAGTGAAGAGATAGCTGCTCGTGGCTTGAGTCACTGCGGGTTCCTCGTGTGATCGGGTCATGCGGATAGGCAGATAGCGTAAAGCAAGCCCCAAGGGGCTGCACCTGACGGCCTGCGGGGGATCGCTGGCTACAATGCGGCGCGGTGGGCCGGGCTGCACGCCCCTGGCCGGCCGGCCCGCCTGCCTGAATCCGGAGAGTTCCGATGGTCCAGACCCCGTCGACGATGCTGCCGCTCGGTACCCGCGCTCCCGCGTTCGAGCTGCCGGACCCGGCCGCCGGCCTGCGGCGCTCGCTGTCGTCGCTGCGCGGTGGCAGCGGCACGGTGGTGATGTTCATCTGCAATCACTGCCCGTACGTGATCCATGTGAAGGCGGAACTGGCGCGGCTGGCGCAGGACTACCAGCCGCGGGGTTTCGGTTTCGTGGCGATCTCCAGCAACGACGTCGAGCACTACCCGCAGGATGCGCCGGCGCTGATGCGCGACTTCGCCGCCGCCGCCGGGTTCAGCTTCCCGTATCTGTATGACGAAACGCAGGACGTGGCCCGCGCCTACCAGGCTGCGTGCACGCCGGACTTCTTCGTCTTCGATGCCGACCTGCAGCTGGTCTATCGAGGCCAGCTCGACGATTCGCGGCCCGGCAATGGCAAGCCGGTGACCGGCCACGCGATGCGAGCGGCGTTCGACGCGCTGCTGGCCGGGCAGGCGATCGCCGCCGACCAGCAGCCGAGCGTCGGCTGCAATATCAAATGGAAGCGCGCCTGAAGCACGCCACCCGAAACGCCGCGATGCGCCCGAGGCGTGCCCGGCTTCGACTGCGCGATCTACGCCTTGACGCCGGTCGACGCGGTCACCGCCAAGACTGACGCCCCTACCCGCAGGAGCTGCCGATGACCGATACGACGCCGACCCTGCAATGCGACTACGCCGTGCTCGGCGGCGGCAGCGGCGGCATTGCCTCGGCGCGCCGCGCCGCCCAGTACGGCGCGAAGGTCGTGCTGATCGAGCCGGACCGCCTCGGCGGCACCTGCGTCAATGTCGGCTGCGTGCCGAAGAAGCTGATGTGGCATGCCGCGCAGATCGCCGGCGTGCTGGCCGACGCGGCGGGTTACGGCTTTTCGGTCGGGCCGCATCGCCACGACTGGGCGGCGCTGGTGGCGCGCCGCGAGGCCTACGTCCGCCGTCTCAACGGCATCTATCGCGACGGCCTGAACAAGGACGGCGTGCAGCTGCTGAACGGCTATGGCCGGCTGCTGCCGGATGGTCGCGTGGCCTGCGGCGACGTGCGGATCGCGGCCCGCCATGTGCTGATTGCCACCGGTGGCCGGCCGCGGGTGCCGACCGTGCCCGGCGCCGAGCTTGGCATCGACTCCAACGGCTTCTTCGCACTGAGCGAACGGCCGGCGTCGGTGGTGGTGGCCGGCGGCGGCTACATCGCGGTGGAACTGGCCGGCCTGCTCCAGGCGCTGGGCGCGGAGGTGACGCTGGTGGTGCGCGGAGAGCGTCTGCTGAATGCCTTCGACGCGATGCTGGGCGACGAGCTGCGGGCGGCCTGCAGCCACCACGGCATCACGCTGCGTTTCGGCCGCCAGGTCGCCTCGGTCACGAAGCCGGACGAGGCGCTGCGGATCGCGCTCGATGACGGCCAGGTGCTGCGCAGCGAGGCGCTGATCTGGGCCACCGGCCGCCAGGCCAATACCGAGGGGTTGGGGCTGGCCGAGGCTGGGGTCGCCGTCGACGCCACGGGGCATGTGATCGTCGACGAATGGCAGGACACCGGCCGGGCCGGGGTGCACGCGGTCGGCGATGTCTGTGGCCGGGTGCCGCTGACGCCGGTCGCGATCGCCGCCGGCCGGCGGCTGTCCGATCGCCTGTTCGGCGGCCAGAGCGATCGGCGCCTCGATTACCGCAACATCCCCAGCGTCGTGTTCAGCCATCCGCCGATCGGCACCGTCGGGCTCAGCGAGGCCGAGGCGATCGACTGTCACGGAACTGCAGCAGTCAAGGTTTACCGTACGCGATTCAAGGCCTTGTACTACGGTCTGCTCGAGGTGAAGCAGGACAGCGCGATGAAGCTGGTCTGCGTCGGCCCGGAAGAGCGGGTGGTGGGCGTCCACGTCATCGGTGTCGGCGCCGACGAGATGGTGCAGGGCTTCGCCGTCGCGGTCCGGATGGGGGCTACCAAGCGTGACTTCGACGACACGGTGGCGATCCATCCGAGCAGTGCGGAGGAGCTGGTGACGATGCGCTGAAGCGGGTCCGTCACCGCTGGCGGGGCCTTCGACGGGCCCGGTCAGAATGAAAAAAACTGACGTTAAACAAATGCTTCATGAGGGTTTGATGACCGGACGGGCTTGCTTGCTTATGGCGTCGGCACCTCAGTAGTATTCGCGCTTCCCCAGTTCGCCGCTCGCGTTGGTGCATCTTTTGCTGGCACCGCGCAGACGTTTCCGGCGTATCAGAAATCAATTTACGGAGTACCTCCCGTGGCAGCCAGTCTCATCAATTTTGCGGCCGAGGCCGCCGGTGCGATCAACCCGGCCGACCTGTCGATCATGACGCTCGTGTCGCACGCAGACCCGGTGGTCAAGGGCGTGCTGATCATCCTGGTGTTCTTCTCGTTCTGGTGCTGGACGGTGATGTTCGACAAGTTCATCGCCATGGCCAAGGCCAACGGCGCGATCGGCCGTCTCGAAGACAAGATCGAGACCGGCACGCTGGAAGACATCATCAATTACGAAGACGAGAAGAAGCACCCGCTGGCGCTGGTCGTCGAAGCCGGCAACAGCGAGTGGCGCGAAGGCTCGGGCGAGCACGCCCACGAAGCGCTGCACGAAGTGCGTGATCGCATCGAACACGCGATGCGCCTGGAGCTCTCCAACGAGATCCGCCGCCTGAACAAGGGCCTGCCGTTCCTGGCGACCGTGGGTTCGGCCGCGCCGTTCATCGGCTTGTTCGGCACCGTGTGGGGCATCATGAACACCTTCACCAGCATCGGCGCCAACCGCGACACCTCGCTGGCCACCGTTGCGCCGGGCATTGCCGAAGCGCTGATCGCCACCGGCATCGGTCTGGCGGCGGCGATCCCCGCGATCATGGCCTACAACAAGCTGTCGACCGACATGGGCCGCTACTCCGGCCGCGTCGGTACCGTCGTCGGCATCTATGCAGGCCGTCTCGCCAAGCGTTTCGCCCCGGCCGGCAAGGGCTGATCCCGTGGGCCTGAACGTCAAGGTCTCATCCGGGGACGGTGACGAAGGCGAAATGCCGCCTGTCGCGGAGATCAACATCACGCCGATGGTCGACGTGATGCTGGTGCTCCTGATCATCTTCATGGTCACCGCGCCGCTGATGCTGCCGCAATTGCCGATCACGCTGCCGAAGGCCTCTCTCGACGAGATGGGCAAGCCGCGTGATCCCCTCATCATCTCGATCGATACCGCGAGCGAGTACTTCATCAACAACGGCCCGCTGACCCAGCAGGTGCCCTACGAACAGCTTGGTCAGGCCTTGCGCGCGATTTCCGTGAAGCAGGCCGACAATCTCGTCTACATCCGCTCCGACAAGGGCGTGGAATACGGCAAGGTCGTCGAATTGATCAGTCTTGTCGGGGCATCCGGGTTCTACAAGGTCTCGTTGATGGCCGAAGCCCAGCAATAGGGCTGGAGCTATCCCCAGTGAGCAATCCGTCCAAGAAGGGCAAGAAATCGCTGAGCACGGCGATGGTCTTTTCGATCATCTTCCATGCGACGCTGATCCTGTACCTGATCAACCTAGTGCGCCCGACGGTGAACGTTGCGCCGACACCGAAGAAGCAGGTGATCGTCGAACTGGCACCGCCGCCTCCTCCGCCACCCCCACCACCGCCGCCTCCGCCCCCACCGGACAAGCCGCCTCCGCCGAAGCAGATCACGCCTCCGACGCCAACTCCGACGCCGCCGCCACCCGAGGTGGTGACGACGACGGCCGGGCCGGATACGCCGGTCACCGCGCCGCCGCCGGCACCGCCGGCGCCGCCAGCACCACCGGCTCCGCCGGCGCCCAGCGGTCCGAAGGTCGGCGTGCCGACCTCGTACTACAACACGCTGCAGGGCGTGATCCAGCAGAATGTGCAGTACCCGGCGAAGTCCCTGCGCAACGAGGAAGAAGGTGTCTGCAAGCTGCGGGTCCGGATCGACCGCGACGGCAACATCCTCGATGTCGTGCTCATCGACAAGTCGGGCTACACCGAGCTCGACAAGGAAGCACGGAACGTGTTCACCCGGATCGGCAAGTTCCCGCCGGTGCCGCCGTCGGTGAGCCCGGAGTACACCGAGTTCCTCGTCGAACTGCCGATCAACTTCACGCTTTCTGGCGGTTAAAAGCCGGCAGCTGTCGTCATTGGGTCCTAAAAAGCGGGGTTGGCGTCGCCAATCCCGCTTTTTGCGTGATCGGCCCCGGAGGCTGGCGGTAGAATGTCGAGATATCTCCCGGCCGAGAGTGCCGCGCCGGGCGGCCGATGCTCCGCTGTCCGCCCGGCAGTGCGTCGTCAACCCCAGCAAGGCGATCACCGACTCGAGAGGAAGATCATGGCTGTCAAAGTGGGTATCAACGGTTTTGGCCGCATTGGCCGCAACGTGCTGCGCGCTGCGGTGCAGAACTTCAGCGACATCGAAATCGTCGCGATCAACGATCTGCTCGAGCCGGACTACCTCGCCTACATGCTCCGCTACGACTCGGTGCACGGCCGCTTCAAGGGTGAAGTGTCGATCGATGGCGGCCACCTGGTCGTCAACGGCAAGAAGATCCGCCTGACCCAGGAACGCGATCCGGCCAACCTGAAGTGGAACGAAGTCGGCGCCGACGTCGTCATCGAGTCGACCGGCCTGTTCCTCGACAAGGTCACCGCCCAGAAGCACCTCGACGCCGGTGCGCCGAAGGTGGTGCTGTCGGCCCCGAGCAAGGACGACACGCCGATGTTCGTCTACGGCGTCAACCACAAGACCTACGCCGGCCAGGCGGTGATCTCCAACGCCTCGTGCACCACCAACTGCCTGGCGCCGCTGGCCAAGGTGATCAACGACAAGTGGGGCATCAAGCGCGGCCTGATGACCACGGTGCACGCGGCCACGGCGACCCAGAAGACGGTCGACGGTCCGAGCAACAAGGACTGGCGCGGTGGCCGCGGCATCCTGGAAAACATCATTCCGTCGTCGACCGGTGCGGCCAAGGCCGTCGGCGTGGTGATTCCGGAACTGAACAAGAAGCTGACCGGCATGGCCTTCCGCGTGCCGACTTCGGACGTTTCGGTCGTCGATCTGACCGCTGAACTCAGCACCCCGGCGACGATGGCCGAGATCTGTGCCGAACTGAAGGCGCAGAGCGAAGGCGCGCTGAAGGGCATCCTCGGCTACACCGAAGACAAGGTGGTGGCGACCGATTTCCGCGGTGACGCCCGCACCTCGATCTTCGACGCCGAGGCCAGCATCGCCCTCGACCCGACCTTCGTGAAGCTGGTCAGCTGGTACGACAACGAGTGGGGCTACTCCAACAAGTGCCTCGAAATGGCCCGCGTGGTCGCTGGCAAGTAAGCCAGCCCTCGCGCCCAGCACGGCAGGCCGAACGGGGAACCGGGAATCGTCACGCGATTTCCGGTTCCCTTTTCTTTTGCCCGACGATTCCTGCTTTCCCGCTGCTGAACCCCGGATTCCGATCATGAAATTCAAGAAGCTCGCCGATCTCGACCTCAAGAACCAGCGCGTGTTCATCCGCGCCGATCTCAACGTGCCGCAGGACGATGCCGGCAACATCACCGAGGACACCCGCGTCCGCGCGTCGATTCCCGGCATCCAGCTGGCGCTGGCCAAGGGCGCGGCGGTGATGGTCACCTCGCACCTGGGCCGTCCGACCGAAGGCGAATTCAAGCCGGCCGACACGCTGGCGCCGATCGCCGCGCGGATGGGCGAGCTGCTGGGCCAGCCGGTCAAGCTGGTGCAGAACTGGGTCGACGGCGGCTTCACCGTTGCCCCGGGCGAGGTCGTGCTGCTCGAGAACTGCCGCGTCAACAAGGGCGAGAAGAAGAACAGTGACGAGCTGGCCACCAAGATGGCCGCGCTCTGCGATGTCTATGTCAACGATGCCTTCGGCACCGCGCATCGCGCCGAAGCCACCACCCATGCGCTGGCGCTGAAGGCCAAGGTGGCCTGCGCCGGGCCGCTGGTGGCGGCGGAACTGGAAGCGCTCGGCGCCGCGCTCGGCAATCCGAAGCGGCCGCTGGTGGCGATCGTCGGCGGCTCCAAGGTGTCGACCAAACTGACCATCCTCGATGCGCTCGCCGACAAGGTCGACCAGCTGGTGGTCGGTGGCGGCATCGCCAACACCTTCATGCTGGCGGCCGGGCTGTCGATCGGCAAATCGCTGGCCGAAGCCGATCTGGTGCCGGAAGCCAAGCGGATCATCGACAAGCTGAAGGCGCGCGGCGCCTCGGTGCCGATTCCGACCGATGTGGTGACGGCCAAGGCGTTCTCGCCGACCGCCGAAGCCACGGTCAAGAAGGCGACCGAGGTGGCGGCCGATGACCTGATCCTGGACATCGGACCGGATACCGCCAAGCAGCTGGCCGACATCATGGTCAGCGCCGGCACCATCGTCTGGAACGGCCCGCTCGGCGTGTTCGAGTTCGACCAGTTCGCGAACGGCACGAAGCTGCTGTCGGAAGCGATCGCGAAGTCCTCGGCCCTGTCGATCGCCGGCGGCGGCGACACGGTGGCGGCGATCGCCAAGTTCGGCATCGGCGAGCAGGTCGGCTACATCTCGACCGCAGGCGGCGCCTTCCTCGAGTTCCTCGAAGGCAAGACCTTGCCGGCGGTGGCGGCGCTCGAAGCGCGCGCCGAGGGCTGAAGCCCCCGCGCAACGAATAGGCGGCGACCGGACATCCCGGTCGCCGCCTATTCGTTGTAGCCGGTGCTACTGCTTGTTGGTCGACGAGAACTTTGAATTGATCTCGGCGATGTAGGCATTGGCTTCGGCCACTGCCTTGTTGGCGGCCTCGGCGTGGGCGTTGGCGGCCGCCGTGTTGACGGTGACGTAGTTCTTCACGCAGGCCTGATAGTTGTTCAGCGCGGCGTTGAAGGCATCGGCTTCCTTCTGCGACGCGAAGGCCTTGGCCACCGGCGGTTGCACGCAGGCATGGGCCGGCGGCGCCGGGAACGGTTGCAGCTCGGTGAACGGGGTGAAAGTCACCAGGTTCGCCGGTGCCGAATCGGCCGGCTTCTCGCGCGGCTTGATGCGCGAGGCGCTGTCGCCGGACTGCGCGAAGGCAAGGGCAGGCGTCAGCAGCAGCGCGAACATCAGCTTGTTCATGTCGGGTTTCCTCAGCCGCAGCGCGGCTTGTCTGGGGGTCAGCCACGATCCTAGCAAAGCCTTCGTCGGGGCGGCCGCGCAGGTCGTTCGGCTAAACTTCCAACACACTTTTCCCTTATTCCGGATGGGCTTCCATGCGCTTCGAAGGTACGCAGGATTACGTTTCGACCGATGACCTGACGCTTGCCGTCAACGCCGCAGTGACGCTGCAGCGGCCGCTGCTGGTGAAGGGCGAGCCGGGCACCGGCAAGACCCGGCTGGCGATCGAGGTCGCGAAGTCGCTGGGCATGCCGTACTTCGAGTGGCATGTGAAATCGACCACCAAGGCCCAGCAGGGCCTGTACGAATACGACGCGGTGTCGCGCCTGCGCGATTCCCAGCTGGGCGATTCGCGGGTCAAGGACATCGCCAACTACATCGTCAAGGGCAAGCTCTGGGAGTGCTTCGAGTCCGAGACGACGCCGGTGCTGCTGATCGACGAGATCGACAAGGCCGACATCGAATTCCCGAACGACCTGCTCCGCGAGCTGGACCAGATGGAGTTCTACGTCTACGAGACCAAACAGCTCGTCAAGGCGAAGAACCGGCCGGTGATCATCATCACCTCGAACAACGAGAAGGAACTGCCGGACGCCTTCCTGCGCCGCTGCTTCTTCCACTACATCCGCTTCCCGGACAAGGACACGATGCAGAAGATCGTCGATGTCCATCACCCGGACATCAAGAAGAACCTGCTCAAGGAAGCGATGGAAGCCTTCTTCGGCCTGCGCGAGCTGCCGGGGCTGAAGAAGAAGCCGAGCACGTCCGAGCTGCTTGACTGGCTGAAGCTGCTGATGGCCGAGGACATCGACCCGGCCGCGCTGCGCGAGACCAGCGTCAAGAAGAGCCTGCCACCGCTGTATGGCGCGCTGCTGAAGAACGAGCAGGACGTGCACCTGTTCGAGCGCATCGCCTTCATGGCCCGGCGTTCCAGCTGAACAAGCCGACGGGGCGGCCTGAAGCTTCAGGCCGTTTCCGGCTCCAGCAGCTGTTCGAGCCGTAGCAGCGTCGGGCCGCGTACCACGTCGGCGACGCTGTATTTCTTCAGCCCGTCGATGAACGCGCGCTCGGCGCGGTCGAGCACGCCTTTCAGCAGGCAGGCGCCGTTCAGCGCGCAGGGGCCGCGTGCGCAGTCGGCCATGTGGCCGCTGCCTTCCATCGCTTCGACGATCTCGCCGATCGACAGCGACTCCGGCGGCCGCGCCAGACGCAGGCCGCCGCTGCGGCCGCTGATCGATTCGATGTAGCCGAACTTGCGCAGTCCTTGCGCCACCTTGTGCATGTGATGCATCGAGACCTCGTACTTCTTGGCGATGCTCGACACGCTGACCGGCTTGCCGTCGCGGGTGCCAGCGAGATAGACGAGCAGCCGCAGGGAGTAGTCGGTATAGAGAGAGAGTCTCACGCAAGGCTCCATTCGATTGCGGCGAAGCTTAGCGCCAAAGAAAGCGACGACAAGGGTGCTCCTGATTTCTCCTAAACATGGCATTTGATTTGCTATCTTTAAATCGAAAGTCGCCGCCAGGAGCTGCTCATGACCTCACGAAAACCGGCCGCGCGCATCGCCGTGATGCACGACGCTTCGAAGCCCCTGCAGGCGCTGACCGATGCGCTGCAGGCAGACGCCCATTGCGTGGTCGGCTGCCTGCCGATGAGCGACGAGGCGCCCGCTTCGCTGTCGATGCTGCGCCCGGATCTGGTGATGGTCTGCGTCGACGTGCCCACCGACGACACGCTGGCGGTGATCGGCCGCTCGCAGTGCGCGCACCCGCGGCCAATGGCGCTGATTGCCGAACGCAACGACCCACGCCTGACGCGCCGGGTGATCTGCAGCGGCGTCAGCGACTACGTGGTCGGCGCGCTCGACCGGGTCTCGCTCGGTGCCGTGTTCGAGGTCGCGGTCACCCGGTTCGAGTGGCAGCAGCAGTTGCAGAAATCCCTGCACGACGCCCGTACCCGGCTTGCCGACCAGCGCGACATCGGCCGCGCCAAGGGCCTGCTGATGAAGCGTCGCGAACTCGACGAGGAGCAGGCCTACCAGCTGCTGCGCTCGATGGCGATGCGGCGCAAGCAGCCGATCGGCGAGCTGTCGCGTCAGCTGCTCGAAGCGGCGCTGGCGATCTGAAGCGGCCGACCGGCGTGTCGACCGGCGGCTTGACTGGCTGCAGGGCGTCCCCAAATTCAGAAAATCGGCAGCTGATGCCGATCGCCCACGCGTCCGTCCAAGTCTCCGTCCACGTTTCCGGGAGAGCCGCATGCTGAACCGCCTTTCCGCACTGCTGATGATCGCCGCCACGCTGGTGCTGTCCGGCTGTGGCTACAACACGCTGCAATCGCAGGATGAGCAGATCAAGTCGGCCTGGGCCGAAGTGCTGAACCAGTACCAGCGACGCGCCGATCTGGTGCCCAACCTGGTGTCGACGGTGAAGGGCTTCGCCGCGCAGGAAAAGGATGTGCTGCTCGGCGTCACCGAGGCGCGCGCCAAGGTGGGCGGCATCAACGCGACGCCGGAACTGCTGAACGATCCGGCGGCGTTCCAGAAATTCACCCAGGCGCAGGGCGAACTGAGCGGCGCGCTGTCGCGACTGCTAGTGGTCACCGAGAACTATCCGCAGCTTAAGTCCGACGGTCTGTTCCGCGATCTTCAGGCGCAGCTCGAAGGCACCGAGAACCGCATCACCGTGGCCCGCAAGCGCTACATCGATGCGGTGGCCGCCTACAACATCACCGTGCGCAGCTTCCCGACCAACCTGACCGCGATGGCCACGGGAGCGAAGACCAAGCCGAGCTTCGAGGTCGAGAACGAGAAAGCGATTTCCAGCGCGCCGAAGGTTGATTTCGGCGCCAGCCCGGCGCCGGCGCCGGCACCCTGATCGGCGCGCTCGCCATCGCCAGCTGCGCGCTGCCGATGATCATCTGGACCGGGTGGAGGCCGCTGCTGGCCGCTGCGCTGCTGTTGGTCGGCGGCGCGGCGCGGGCCCAGGCTCCGGTGCCGCCGCTGACGGCGCGGGTCATCGACCAGACCGGCACCTTGGCGCCCGCCGATGCGGCGGCGCTGACGGCGAAGCTCGCCGCGCTTGAAGCGGAGAAGGGCAGCCAGATCGCCGTGCTGATCGTCGCCAGCACCGAGCCGGAGACCATCGAGCAGTACGGCATCCGCGTGGCCGAGGCCTGGAAGCTGGGCCGCAAGGGCGTCGATGACGGCGCCATCCTGATCGTTGCCAAGGACGACCGGAAGCTGCGCATCGAGGTCGGCTACGGGCTCGAAGGCGCACTGCCGGATGCCATCGCCAAGCGCATCGTCCGCGAGGACATCGCCCCGCAATTCCGCAGCGGCGACTACGCCGGCGGCATCAATGCCGGCATCGACCGGATGATCGCCGTGGTCAACGGCGAAGCGCTGCCGGCGCCGAAACCCGGCCGTGGCGCCTCGGGGTCATCAAAGCATCCGCCGCTGGAACTGCTGTTCGTCGCCTTCATCATCGTCTGGGGGCTGATGAGTGCGGTCCGTCGCGTGCTCGGCACTGGCATCGCCTCGTTGGGCGTCGGCGGCATCCTCGGCTTCATCGGCACGCTGGTGCTGGCCTCGCTGGCGGCCGGTGTGGTGATCGCCATCGTGGCCGCCATCTTCGCGGCCATCGCCTGGAGCAGTGGTGGCCGCCGCGGTGGTGGCGGTTTCTACGGCGGCGGCTTCGGGGGCGGCGGGGGCTTGGGCGGCGGTGGCGGTTTCAGCGGTGGTGGCGGCGGTTTCGGCGGCGGCGGTGCTTCGGGAGACTGGTGAGATGCCCTCTACATCCCATCCGCTGGTCCGCTGGTTCCGGCATCTGTCGACCGGCACGCTGACGGTGCGTCGCGCCTTCCCGCCGACGGTGATGGCGCGCATCACCGAGGCCGTCCGCAGCTGCGAACGTCGCCATGCCGGCGAGATCCGCTTCGTCATCGAGGCAGCGCTCGAACCGCGCGAGCTGTGGTCCGGCCTGACGCCGCGTGAACGGGCACTCGAGGTGTTCTCGCGCCTGCGGGTCTGGGACACCGAACACAACAACGGCGTGCTGATCTACCTGCTGTACGCCGACCACGCGGTCGAGATCGTCGCCGATCGCGGCGTCGGCGATGGCCGCGTCGATCCGGCCGAATGGCAGCTCGCCTGCCGGCGCATGCGCGAGCACTTCCGCGCCGGCCGCTACGCCGACGGCGCGATCGCCGGCATCGAAACGGTGGCCGACGTGCTGGCCCGCCACGAATCCGGCCGGCCGGACGCTGGCAACGAACTGCCGGATGCGCCGCTGATCCTGCGGTAGCGGCTACGGCACTACGACATCGGCCTCCAGCACCCGCCACAGATACCAGCTGCCGACCGAGCGATACGGCGCCCAGCAGGCGACGCGCGCCAGGGATTCGGCGTCGTCGAGCTTGGCTCCGCTGTTGTGCAGGCGGTTCAGGCCATTGCGCAGGCCGACATCGCCGAGCGAAAAGATGTCGAGCCGGTCGAGCGCGAAGATCAGGAACATCTCGGCCGTCCAGCGGCCGATGCCGGGCAGGGCGTCGAGCACCTCGATCGCCGCCTCGTCATCAAGCTTCTTCAGCGTCGCGAAATCGAGCCGCCCGTCGGACTTGGCTTCGGCCAGCGCCCGCAGCCATTTGGCCTTGGCGTTCGACAGCCCGCAGCTGCGCAGTGCGTCGTGATCGGCGGCCAGGAAGTGATCCGGCAGGAAGCGCTTGCCGGCGCCGGTCAGCGCCGCGACCCGGGCCTGGATGGTGTCGGCGGCCTTGATCGATAGCTGCTGGCCGATGATCGAGCTGCACAGCACGTGGAACGGATCGCGACGGCGACTGCCGATGGTGCATGGGCCGTGACGGTCGATCAGCCGGGCGAGGCGGGGATCGGCGGCGCGCAGATGCGCTTCGGCGGCGCGCATCGTGTCGGGTTTGATCATGGTGGCGGCAGGGCAGGCGAGTGGTGACGGTAGAATGCCGCAGAACCCTTTTCGCCCCGACTGCCATGCTTTTCGGATTCTTCCTGACCCTGCGTGCCGCCGGCCTCAAGCCGGGCCTCGGCGAGTTCCTGACCCTGCTCGAAGCGCTGAAGAAGCACGTCGTCGTCTATTCGATCGACGACTTCTACCTGTTGGCGCGGATGACGCTGGTCAAGGACGAAAGCCAGTACGACCGCTACGACCGTGCCTTCGCCGCCTACTTCAAGGGCGTGGAATCGATGTTCGACCTGCTCGGCGGCGCGATTCCGGACGAATGGCTGCGGCGCGAGATGGAAAAGCTGCTGAGCGACGAGGAGAAGGCCAAGATCGCCTCGCTCGGCGGTTTCGAGGAATTGATGGAAACGCTGAAGAAGCGGCTTGAGGAACAGAAGGAGCGCCACCAGGGCGGCAACAAGTGGATCGGTACCGGCGGGACCTCGCCGTTCGGCAATTCCGGCTTCAATCCGGAAGGTGTGCGGATCGGCGGCGAAGGCGGCCAGAAGCGCGCCGCCAAGGTTTGGGAGAAGCGCGAGTTCAAGAATCTCGACGATCAGGTCGAACTCGGCACCCGCAACATCAAGGTGGCGCTGCGCAAGCTGCGCAAGTTCGCGCGCCAGGGTTCGCCGGACGTGCTCGACATCGATGACACCATTTCCTCGACCGCCCGCAACGCCGGCTGGCTCGACATCAAGATGGTGCCGGAGCGCCACAATGCGGTGAAGGTGCTGCTGTTCCTCGACGTCGGCGGCTCGATGGACCCGCATGTGAAGGTCTGCGAGGAACTGTTCTCGGCCGCCAAGACCGAGTTCAAGCACCTGGAGTACTACTACTTCCACAACTTCATCTACGAATCGGTCTGGAAGGACAACCGCCGCCGCCACGCCGAGCGCATCCCGCTGTTCGACGTGCTGCGCAAGTACACGCCGGACTACAAGGTGATCTTCGTCGGCGACGCGACGATGAGCCCGTACGAGATTCTCTATCCGGGTGGCAGCGTCGAACACTGGAACGAGGAAGCTGGCGCGGTCTGGTTCAAGCGGCTGCTCGATGCCTATCCGCGCACCGTCTGGCTGAACCCCGAGCACGAGGAGCGCTGGCAGTACACGCCGTCGATCACCGCCGCGCTGGAACTGATGGGGCAGGACCGGATGTTCTCGCTGACGCTGTCTGGGCTCGACAAGGCGATCAAGCGGCTGAGCCATTGAGCGGTCGATCTGCTGCGCTGAAGATCGGCGGCCGAAATTCAACGGTTTCCGAGTCTTCCGTCGCCACCTATAGTCGCTGCTCGCTGCATCCTCGCAGCGCATAAAACGGGAGAACAAGAATGACCGTCTCAGTGCATGCATTGCTGCTGTTCACCGGCTGGGCCTTCCTGCTGGTGCTGACCGTGTTCGCCTACCGAGGCGTGGCGCTGCTGACCGGCACGCCGATCACTTCGTGGCCGCGCGGGTCGAAGAACCCGAATGATCCGGGCTTCATCCAGCGCGTTGCCGATGCTCATGCCAACACGCTGGAAAACCTGCCGATCTTCGCCGTGCTGGTGCTCGCTGCCGCTGCGGTCGGCAAGCCGGAGGCGACCGCTGGGCTCGCGATGTATGTCGTCTATGCCCGTGTCGGCCAGAGCCTGGTGCACATCCTCGGCGTCAACACGCCGCTGGTGCTGGCCCGCGCGACGTTCTGGGCCGTGCAGCTGGTCTGCTTCGGCCTGATGTTCTACGGGCTGCTGGCTTGAAGCTGAAGGCTTCCACGCGTCGACGCCTGCGCCGCGGCCTGATCTGGGTCGCGGCGCTGGCGGCCGGGCTGATGCTGTTGATCAACAACTGGGTGGTCAACAACTCCGAGGCCTACGTCTATTCGAACTGGTCGCTGCTGCCGGACAACGAGGTCGGCCTCGTGCTCGGCTGCAGCCCCTACGCCCGCAACGGCCGGCCGAACCCGCAGTTCTACGGTCGCATCGAGGCGGCGGTGCAGCTCTACCAGCTCGGAAAGATCAAGAAGATCATTGTCAGCGGCGCCAATCCGGATTCCACCTACAACGAGCCACGCCAGATGTGGCGCGAGCTGACCAAGGCCGGTATCCCGTCGCAGGCGATCACGATGGATTTCGCCGGCGTCCGCACCTTCGATTCGGTCAGCCGGGCACAGGCGGTGTTCAACCTGGAGCGGATGACCATCATCACCCAGGAGTACCACGCCTACCGCGCGGTGTTCATCGCCAAGAAGCTGGGCATCCGCGTGGTCGGGTACTCGGCCACCAGCGACAGCATCGGCGTGTTCAGCCGCACCTACCTGCGCGAGGTCTTCGCCCGCGTGAAGGCGGTGCTCGATCTCTACGTGCTGTCGACGGAACCCAAGTTCCTCGGCGGTCCGGAAGCCGTCAACGCCGTGCCGGACGAGCCGCCACCGCCGCTGCCCTGAACCGCCCACCGCGTCCGGTCTTGCAATAAAGGAAAGAGAGGTTCACGATTCTTTCCATGGAAACACGAGAACCTGCGCTTACCTACCGCGCTGCCGTACCGGCGCCGGAGGCGGCGGACGTGCTTTCGAAGGCCGTGGTCCGGGCCGCCGAGCGGCTCCGGCTGTCGCAGGCCCAGCTGGCGCGCACCCTGGGCCTGAGTCCGGCGACGGCGTCGCGGCTGCACGCCGGCAGCTGGCGCCTGAGCCCGGACACCAAGCCTTGGGAACTGGCAGCCCTGCTGGTCCGCGTCTATCGCTCGCTCGATGCGATCACCGGCGGCAAGACCGATGCGATGCAGGCCTGGCTGCATTCCGGCAACGCCGCGCTCGGCGGCGAGCCGGCCAAGCTGCTCGGCAACTGCGAGGGGCTGATCGATGTCCTCCACTACCTGGACGCCTCGCGCTCTCGCATCTGAGGCCACGGTCGCCGAACTGGCGCTGTGGCGGGCGGTGGAAGCGCAGCATGTGGTGGCCACCCGGGCGCTGGTCGATTCGAGTGCCGAGCAGGCGCTGCTCGAAGACCTGCTCGAAGCCGCCAAGCCGGCGATTCCGGAGGCCTGCCGCGCGCTCGACTACCTGCTGTTCACGCCGTTCCGCTATCCGTCCGGCCGCTATGGCTCGCGCTTCCGCGACCGCACCGATCCCGGTGTCTGGTACGGGGCCGACACGGTGGCGGCGGCCTGCGCCGAAGTCGGCTACTGGCGCTGCCGCTTCGTCGCCGACAGCGACGGGCTGCAGGCGCTGGCCGGCATTGCCCACACGCTGTTCCGCGCTGCCGCCAGCGGACTGGCGCTCGATCTCACCGCCGCGCCGCTGGCCGCCGACACGGCGCTCTGGATGCACCCGGACGACTACCAGCCGTGCCGCCAGCTGGCGCGCAGCGCGCGGGCCGCCGACATCCGCCTGATCCGGTATCGCTCGGTGCGCGACCCGGACCACGCGCCCTGCGCCGCCGTACTCGATTGCCGGGCCTTCGCCGCCGGTCGCGGCATCGGCACGCGGCAGACCTGGTTCCTCAGCGTCGACGCCCGGCGCGCCTCGTGGATCCGCGCCGGCAGCCGGCCTGGCCGGGCGGAAGCGCTGGAGTTCGACTACGCCTGACGGGCTGCGACCGGCGCGCCCGCCTCAGCCATCAGCGCCGCTACGGTCGCCCGCCAGCCGGGAGCATCGGGCACGATCAGGCTCAGCGGCATCCGGCGGCGCACCACGTCGTCCGGCCGGCGCGCCATCTCGTCGCGAACCGCCAGCACCACTTCGGCGCGCAGGTACGGAGCATCCGGGTGGATGCGCGCGCACCAGGCGGGGTTTTCATCGAGCAGCGCCTCGACCCTGCGGATGCCGGTGCCGTGGCGCAAGGTCAGGGCCTGGGCGGTGTCGACGTCGAGGCCGCGACGGGCGAGGCCGCTGATCGCTTCCTGCTGCCAGCCGGTGAAGTCGCCCAGCTCGCGGACCTCCTGCGGCGTGCCGGGCAGCGGCGTCCGATCGCTGCGCGATTCGACGGCTGCCAAGCCCAGGCTGTCGAACACCCGGTCGACGATCTCCACGGCGTCGCAGCGCGCCGTCGTGTACTTGCCACCGAGCGGCCAGACCAGCCCCGGACGTGGCGTCAGCACGGTGAATTCGCGGCTGACGGCGGCCAGGCTGTCGGCGTCCTCGGCCTGCAGGCTGCGCACGCCGGCGAAGCGGGCGATAACCTGGTCCGGCGTCCAGCCGAGACCCGGCATCAGCGCGTTGACGGCGTCGAGCAGATAGCGCGCCTCGGCGTCCTCGACCGCGATGCCGGTGGCGTCCTCGACCTGCGATTCGGTGGTGCCGACCAGCGTCCTGCCGTTCCACGGAATCACGAAGAACACTCGGCCGTCGCTGGGCGCGGTCAGCAGGAAGGCGTCTTCCAGGCCTGGAATCGCCGGCAGCACCAGATGCACGCCCTTGACCAGCTTGACGGCCGGCGGCGCGGCGCCGGGCAGCCGGTGCGCCCACGGCCCGCCGGCGTTGACCACGCAGGCCGCGCGCAGCGCGAAGCGCTCGCCGGTTTCGGTGTCGCGCAGCTGCGCGCCGACGCAGCGGTCGCGATCGAACAGCAGTTCGTCGGCGGCCACCGCATTGGCGCAGACCGCGCCGGCAGCCTGGGCGGCGGCGACCACGAACAGCGTCATCCGGGCGTCGTCCTCCTGGCAGTCGCCGTAGCGCAGGCCGCCTTTCAGGCCGGCTTCGTCCAGGTAGGGATGGGCGGCCAGCAACTTCTTGCGCGAGAACGACTTGAAGCGCGGCACCGGCTGCTTGCCGGTGGCCAGGAAGTCATACAGCGTCAGCCCGGCCAGCAGCTGCATGCGGCCGACGCGGGCGCCTTTCCAGACCGGCACCACGAAGTTCAGCGGCCGCACCAGGTGCGGCGCCAGCCGCGACAGCACGCGACGCTCGGCCAGCGCATGGCGGACCAGCGCGAATTCGTAGTGCTCCAGGTAGCGCAGGCCGCCGTGGATCAGCTTCGACGACGACTGCGAAGTGCCCGCGCCCCAGTCGTCGCGCTCGATCAGCGCCACCTTCAGGCCGCGCTGGGCGGCGTCGGCTGCGGTCCACGCGCCGTAGATGCCACCGCCGATCACCAGCAGGTCGAACGGGCCGTCCTGCAATGCGGTGAGGTTGCGGATCAGCGGAAAGGCGGCGCGAGTCGGGGCAGGCATGGCGGAACGTCGGGTTTTAGCGGGGCGGGTGAATCCGGCGCGCGGCCAGCAGCCAGTCCTGCAGCTGCCGGGCTTGCTGTTCGTCGATCAGGCCATCGCGCTGCGCGTCGCGGATCCGGGTCGGCAGATGCCGTGGTGGCCGGCTGGCGGCCTGCCGGGCCAGCTGCTCCTCGGCGCCGGCGGCGTCGGCCTGCAGCCGCAGCGCCTCGTCGATCAGCGGCCAGGCGCTGGCATCGGCCGGCAGGCCGACGCCTTCGGACAGGCGTTCACGCAGCCGGCTGTCGCCCTGCAGCTGCGCGGCGACGTTGCGCTGGGTGACTTCACGCGGCGCACGGCGGCTGGCGCCGAGCGGCATCACGATCAGCCGGGTCAGCGTCGCCAGCAGCGGCGATGACAGGTGGCGGATCAGCCGGTCCAGCGCTTCCTCGCAGGCGGCGAAGGCCTCGGTGCAGATCAGTTCCAGCACGGCGCGCTCGTCGGCATGCGCGCCGCCCTCGTCGAACTGGCGCAGCGCCGCGCTGGCCAGATAGAGCTGGGCCAGCGCGTCGCCGAGCCAGGTGGTCAGGCTGCGCCGGGAAGCCTCGCGCATCGCCCGCAGCGCCGTGTACGGCCGCCGCGAGCCCAGCTCGCGGGCCAGCAGGCTCAGCGCGACATCGGCGGCGAACGCCAGCGCCGCGCTGTAGCGGTTGATCCGGCGCAGATGCTGGGCTTCGGTGGTGCTGCTGCCGAACAGGCTGCTGCCGGCGGTCAGGCCGAGCGCGAAGGCCTGGGTGGCAGTACCGAACAGGTGGCCGACGTGGGTCCACAGCGCGTCGTCGAAGCGCGTCAGCGCCGTGGCCGGGTTCGGGTCCTGGGCGGCCGCCAGCGCCGCCATGAAGGCCGCGTGGCTGCGCAGCACGCAGGCGCTATAGACGTCCGGACGCGCCAGCAGCGTCGGCTCGCCGCCGTCGTCCGGCTCGGCGTCGACGTCCTCGACCCGGGGCGCGAGCAGCGTCCGGTCGATGCCGAGATCGCGCGCCGCCGCAGCGCATTCGCGCGCCTGCAGCAGGCCCAGGGTGCGGGCGAACGCGGCGGCGGCGTAGGGCTTTTCGCCGCGATCGACGGCGCGCGCCGTGGCGGTGGCCAGCGCCTGTGCGGACCAGGCGCGGGCGGCCAGCGTGGCCAGCGCTTCCTCGGCGATCACCCGGCTGCCCAGCGGTTCGCCGAACGGCAGGCGCAGGCGGGCGATGCTGCCGCTGGCCAGCGCCAGCGCGGTGGCGCAGCCGGCGTGGATCGCGACCGGCGCGACGGCATCGGCGACGGCGATGCTTTCCGCTGCATGGCGGGCGGCTGCGCCGATCCGCTCGCCGCCGCCGATCACCGCGTCGAAGCCGACCCGCAGTCGGTTCGGCGCCGCGCGCAGCGTGGCCGCGTCGATCAGCAGCCAGGTTGGGCCGATCGCGGCATCGCGGCCGAGCCGGCCGTCCGGATCGCGCAGGTCGACGCACAGGCCGACGATGTCGGCGTCCGCGTCGACCTCGATGTTCAGCTCCAGCTGCAGCAGCGGGCCGTCGGGGCCGGCTTCGACGCGCGCATCGCCGACCACGTCGCCGGCTTCGGCGGTCTGCAGGTGGGCGCCGGCCGCCAGCATCGGCAGCCACTGGCTTTGCTGGGCGGCGGTGCCATGTCGTTGCAGCGCGTCGATCCAGGCCAGCCGCGCGGTGGCGCCGACCCGCTGCGCCAGCCGCCGGCTGATGCTGGCGCTGAGGCGGGTCAGCGCGGCGGCGTGGGCCAGCGCCGACAGGCCGCGCCCGCCGTGCAGGCTGTCGATCGCCAGTCCGTGCAGGCCGTAGGCGCGCAGCCGCGCCTGGGTGGCCGGGCCGGCCTCGGGATCGCGGGTGTAGCGGCTGCAGAACTCGGCCAGCGGGCCGTCCAGCAGGCTGCGCTCGTCCGGCGTCAGCTGGGCGCTGTAGTGCTCGTGGAATCGGCTCCAGTCCGGCGTGCCGTTGAACAGCTGCGCTTCCCAGCCGCTGCCGGATGACGACAGCGCCGCCAGCTGGCGTTCGTCGAGACGCGACAGCATTCGCTTGAAGCGCAGGAACAGCGGCCGCGACAGCCATTCCTGGCGCAGCACCGGCAGGTTCAGCGGCAGCAGCACCACGACGCCGGCCAGCAGCATCAGCAGGAAGGCCAGCAGCGAATCGCCGAACACGCCGTAGAACAGCACCACGGCCGCCAGCACCGCGCTGGTGGTGCGGATGCCGGCGCGGGCGTAGGCCAGCGCCACGATGGCGATCAGGAAGAACAGCAGCCAGTAGGTCATGCGCGCAGCGGGCTCGGCGTCACGGGGTGCGTTCGCTCTTCAGTCGGGTGGCTTCGAATTCGTCGCCGGGCAGCCAGGCGATCGGCGTGCTGGCGCCGAGCGCCTGCCAACCCAGCGCCAGGCCGAAACGGGCGATCTCGGCGCTGGAAGTGAAATCCATGTCCGGGCGGTATTCGTCGCTCGGCTGATGGTAGTGCCGGGCGGTGTACTCGCGGGCCCGTTCCTGGCCCCATTCGCGGGTCTGGCCGGCGAACTTGTCGCCGAGGCTGACCGAGAACGCCGGCACCCCGACGCGCGCCATGCTGAAGTGATCGGAGCGGTAATAGCTGCCGGCCAGCGGCCGGGAATCCGCCTCGATCGCCAGCCGGAAGGCCTTGGCGGTCTTTTCCACGGCCGGGAAGAAGTTCAGCCGTTCGGAGCCGAGCAGCTTCACGCTTTCCGGCACGCCGAACGGCGCGAAGCTGTCGAAGTTCAGGTTCAGGCCGATCTGGCTGACCGGCAGTGGCGGGTGCTCGCCAAGGTACTTCGAGCCGAGCAGGCCCTTTTCCTCGGCGGTGACCGCCGCGAACAGCACCGGATGCGGCGGCAGCGTGCCGGTGCTGGCCTTCATCGAGGCATAGGCGCGCGCCAGCTCCAGCAGCACGGCGCAGCCGGTGGCGTTGTCGATCGCGCCGTTGTAGATGTTGTCGCCGGCCTGGTCCGGCACCATGCCCAGATGGTCGTAGTGGGCGCTGTACAGCAGCGCCTGGCGGCCCGCGCCCTTGTCGGCACCGGGCAGCATCGCGATGACATTGCTGGACTCGAAGCGGCGCACCCGGCTGTTGATCGTGGCGTTCATCCGCACCGGCAGCTCGAAGGCCTTGAAGTCGCGCGTGCCGGCCTGGCGGATCGCCTCGTCGAGGTCGCGGCCGGACAGCGACAGCAGCAGCCGCGCCACTTCCAGCTGCAGCCAGGCGGCGGCCTGCAGTTTCTGGCGCGGGTCGTCGGCCAGTGCCACCGACTCGTTGCTCCACGAGCTCTTGACCACCGACCACGGGTAGCTGGCCAGATCGTCGCGATGCACGATCACCGCGCCGATCGCGCCCTTGCGCGCCGCCTGTTCGAACTTGTAGGTCCAGCGGCCGTAGTAGGTCAGCGCCTCGCCCTTGAAGAACTTCGGATCGGTCGACGGCGGCTCGTTGACCACCACCAGCACCACCTTGCCGCGAACGTCGACGCCCTTGTAGTCGTCCCACTGGTACTCGGGCGCCTCGATGCCGTAGCCGACGAACACCAGCGGTGCGTCGATCCGGGCGGTCTCGGTCAGCGACTGGTTCGACACCACGTAGTCGTCCATCAGCTTCAGCGGCAGCGCCTCGCCGCCGCCGGGCACGAACGACAGGCTGGTGCTGTCGAGCGTCTGGCTGCCGGCGAAGCGGACCTTCTGCAGGAAGCTGCCGTCATCGCCGGCCGGCTTCAGGCCGGCCAGCGCGAACTGGGTGGCCAGGTATTCGGCGGCGATGTCGCCACCGCGGCTGCCGGTGCCGCGGCCTTCGAGCAGATCGTGCGACAGGAAGCGCACATGGCTGCGGATGCGTTCGGCATCGATGCCGGCGGCGGCGCTGGCGACGGCCGGTGGCAGGCCGGCGGCGGAGTACGAGGCGGCGGGAACCGGTTCGGCGAGTGCGGCAGTCGATACCAGCACCGCCAGCACCGGCGTCAGCCGGTCAAGCAGTGGAAATTTCATGGCGGGTTCCGAAAGAGGGGGTGGCCACGGAGGCGCACCAGAACCGGTGGCGAGTGGCGTATGACCCCCGCAGAATAGGAAAAACCTTGGAGCGCCACAAATGGCAACGACGTTACACACGGCAGCCGATGCCGACACCGGACGTGACTACACCCCCGCCGACCGCCTGCTGATGCAGGTCGGCAAGGGCCTGAAATGGTGGTTGCGCGGACCGCTGGCCGGCACCCGCAGCGATGCCGCTCCGCCGGCCCGCTATCCGGCCGAGCGGGTTGCCGAAGCCCCGCTCGATGATCGCGAGCGCCGCCATGCGGCGGGCCTGATGCGCGTCAACCATGCCGGCGAGGTCGCCGCCCAGGCGCTGTACCACGGTCAGGCCCTGGTGGCCCGCGACGGCGCCGTGCGCGAACACCTGCTGCGTGCCGCCAGCGAGGAGCGCAACCACCTGCAGTGGTGCGATGCCCGGCTGCGCGAACTCGGCGAGCAGCCGAGCGCGCTGAGCCCGCTGTGGTACGCCGGTTCGTTCGTGATCGGCGCGGCGGCCGGGCTGGTCGGCGACCGGGCCAGTCTCGGCTTCGTCGAGGAAACCGAGCGCCAGGTCGTCGAGCATCTCAACGAGCATCTCGGCAAGCTGCCGCGCCAGGATCGCCGCTCGCGGGCGATCGTCGAGGCGATGCGGGTCGACGAGGCACGCCACGGCGAGGAAGCGGCCGAAGCCGGCGCCAGTGCGGTGCCGGCGCCGGTCAAGGCGATCATGGCCGGCGTCTCGCAGGTGATGAAGTTCGGCGCCTACCGGCTGTGAACCGCTGCGGTCGCGCGCCGGCCTGAGATCAGCCGCCGGCGTCGCTGAGCCGGCGTTCCAGTGCGGCCAGCTGCGCTTCCAGCGTCAGCACCCGCGCTTCCAGCTGCGCCAGCCGTTCCATGCCGTTGCCGGACGGCGCGGCGGTGGCCGCACGCGGCGTCGGGGCAGTTGCGGCCGCGCTGTCGGCGGCCGGCAGTTCCGGCTTGCCGGAGAGCAGATGCGCGTAGCGGGCGGCGGCCTGACCGGGCAGGCGCGGCAGCAGCATCACCATCGGCTGGGCCCGGTCGGCGAGATCGTCTAGCGCGGCCTGCACGCCCTCGGCATCGGCCGGGCCGTTGAGCACGCTGGCATTGGCACGCAGCTCGGCCGGCGTCTGCGGGCCCCTGAGCATCAGGGTCACCAGCACGGCCATGGTCGGGGCTTTCAGCAGCAGCTGGTGCTGGAAGCGGTGCCGCCACTTCGGGACCCGGCCGGCGTGGTCGTCGCGTGTCGCGAATTTTTCCGTCTCGAGCTGGTTCAGCGCGGCGCCGGCCTCGCCCTCGGTCAGGTTCATGACCGGATGGCGCGAGTTCTTCTGGTTGGCCGCCATCATCACGGCGTTGACGGTCATCGGGTAGTACTGCGGCGTGGTGATCGATTTCTCGACCAGCACCGCGAGCACGCGGGCTTCATTCGGGGATAGCAGGATCGGAGCGCTCATGCCGGCATTATCGCCGGCTGTCGACGCATCGGCAGCCGCCGCCGCTCAAGCCGGGCGGTCGGCGGCCGATAGCCCGCAGGCTGGGCGGGGTCCTGCCATCGGGGCCGGACGCCGTGCCCGGCCTGCCGGAGCCGGGTGTGCGGATCGTCAGCCTGCCAACTGTCCTGCTGTCACCGCCGGCTGCGCCGTCGCCGGCCGGTGCGCTGGCGGCCGGCCTGCGCACGGCGAGTGTCGATCCAGCCGTGGTGCTGCAGGCGGCGGCGGTGGCCGCCGCCACGCCGTGGACGGCGCTCGATCACCTCGCGGCCGACCGCGCGCCGATGTCGGTGCCTTCGTCACCGATCGCGCCGCCGGCAGTCCCACCGCAGTCGCCGGTGGCGCCGGCCGCCGCTGCAGCGGCGGCGGCGCTGCTGGCTCCGTCGTTATCGGCAACAGCATCGGCAACCGGCGCAGTGCCGGTGGTCCCGGGTGCTGCGGGGCTGGCCGTGGGATGGAGCGCCGGATGGGGCGCGGCACGGCCGGCGGCGGATCGCCTGACCTTGTCGCCAGCGACCGTCGCCCTGCCGCCCGACCCGTTTGCAGCGGGCCGTCCGGCTGCCGCGCTGATGCTCGACCTGTTGGGCGGACTGACCGGCGAGCCGGCCAGTCGCCTGCATCTGCTGGCCGCCGGCGGGCCGGACCTGGCCGCTGCGGCCGCCGCCGCGATGCCGGCGGCGCGCGGTCCGGGCGAATGGCTGCAGGTGCTGGTGCGCGGCATCGTCCACGGCCTCGACGAGCGCCAGGTCGACGTCACGCTGGGCCTGAGCCTGCAGCGCCAGACCGGCCCGGTGCCGGTCGATGCGGCGCGGCTCGAGCTGATCCGGGCGACGCTGGAACAGCTGGCGCAGGCGACCATCGATCTCGATTATCCCGGCTCGGCGGCAGCGCTGGCCGGGCACAGCCTGCGCTTCCAGGCGGTGCTCGATCCGGCCGGGCTGTGGCCAATGCAGAGCTTCCTGCTGTCCGGGCTGCTGCTCCTCGGGCCGGCGCGCGAGGCTGCCGCGCCGACCGACGCGCCCGATGTCGCCGAGGCCTGCGACGCGGATGAAGGCAGCGATCACCAGGCGTCGGAGGACGACGAGGCGGCGGAACCGGAGGACCCGGCGCGCGATGAAGGGGCTCTGGCCGCGCCGGCGGCGTCTGAACTGCCGGCCGATGGCGGCCCGCCGCTGATCAGCGCCCGTCAGTGGCTGGATCTGGAACTGCGGCACTGGCGTCGCCAGCTGCGGTCCTGGATGCAGCTGCCGCTGGCGCCGCCGCTGGGATCGATGGCGCAGCGGGGCCGATAACGCAACAGGCCCGCACGTGGCGGGCCTGTTGGGACGCAGTGCTGCGCAGCGATCAGCGCGGCAGGTCGGAACTGCCCATCAGGAACTGATCGACCTCGCGGGCCGCCTGGCGGCCTTCGCGGATCGCCCAGACCACCAGCGACTGACCGCGACGCATGTCACCGGCGGCGAACACCTTGTCGACGTTGGTCTTGTAGCAGCCTTCACCGTCGGTGGTCGCCTTGGCGTTGCCGCGCGCGTCCTTCTCGACGCCGAAGGCCTCGACCACCGAGCCGACCGGCGACACGAAGCCCATCGCCAGCAGCACGAGATCGGCTTTCATCTCGAACTCGGAGCCGGGGATTTCCTGCATCTTGCCGTCCTTCCATTCGAGGCGGCAGGCGATCAGCTTCTCGACCTTGCCGCCCGTGCCCTCGAAGCGCTTGGTGGCGACCGACCAGTCACGCTTGCAGCCTTCCTCGTGGGACGAGGAGGTGCGCAGCTTGGTCGGCCAGTACGGCCACACCAGCGGCTTGTTCTCGGTTTCCGGCGGCTGCGGCAGCAGTTCGAACTGGGCCACGCTTTCCGCGCCGTGGCGGTTGGAGGTGCCGACGCAGTCGGAGCCGGTATCACCGCCGCCGATCACGACGACGTGCTTGCCATCGGCCCGCAGCTGGTTCTTGACCTTGTCGCCAGCGTCGACGCGGTTCTGCTGCGGCAGAAATTCCATCGCGAAGTGGATGCCCTTCAGCTCGCGGCCCGGCACCGGCAGATCGCGCGGCAGCTCGGAGCCGCCGGTCAGCAGCACGGCGTCGAACTGCGCCTTCAGCTCGTCCGGACTGATCGTGTCCTTGGCCAGATTGGTGACCGTGGTGCCCTTGGTGTTGGCGACACAGACGCCGGTGCGGAACTCGACACCTTCGGCCTTCAGCTGTTCCAGGCGGCGATCGACCACTTCCTTGTTCAGCTTGAAACCGGGGATGCCGTAGCGCAGCAGGCCGCCCGGGCGATCGTTCTTCTCGAACACGGTCACGTCATGGCCGGCGCGCGCCAGCTGCTGCGCGGCAGCAAGCCCGGCCGGACCGGAACCGACGATGGCGACCTTCTTGCCGGTCTTCACGGCAGCCGGCTGCGCGACGATCCAGCCGTTGGCCCAGCCCTTCTCGACGATGAAGTTCTCGATCGACTTGATGCCGACCGGATCGTTGTTGACGTTCAGGGTGCAGGCCGCTTCGCAGGGCGCCGGGCAAACGCGACCGGTGAACTCCGGGAAGTTGTTGGTGGAGTGCAGCGTGTCGAGCGCGTTCCGGTAGTCGGCCGTGTAAACGAGGTCGTTCCAGTCCGGAATGATGTTGTTGACCGGGCAGCCGGTCATGCAAAACGGCGTACCGCAGTTCATGCAGCGGGCGGACTGGGTCTTGGCTTTCTCGTCTTCGAGAACCAGGACGAATTCCTTGTAGTTCTTCACACGCTCGGGAACCGGGAGGTAGGCCTCCTTCTGGCGGGTGTACTCGATGAAGCCGGTGGTCTTGCCCATCTGTTGTTGCCTCGGTGAAAAGTGCGAATTCGGGTGTTTCGGGCGCCGTCGGCCGGCGTCAGTCGAAGCTCAGACTCTTGAACAGCGCCGCGATGCGGTCCTTCTCGGCGTCGTCGAGTGCGCCCTGGTAGTGGTTCAGCGCCACCTTGACGATGCGGTTGCGCTGGATCGCCACCAGCGAGCTTTCCTGCGTCACCTTGCCGCCGCCGTCGATCAGCGCGACGTACTGGAATACGTCGAGCCCGCCGACCTTGGCCTTGCTGACGGTTGCGATCTCGATGTCGACGTCTTCGCCGACCTCGATCTCTTCCGGCAGGCTGGCTTCGACCATCAGCTCGGCGAACTGCTTCTGCGCATCGGCGGTGTCGAGCCGCGCCAGGAAAGCCTTGTTGCCGCCCTTGGCGGCATCGCCGGTGCGCTCGGGCGAGTAGTCGATCTGCACCTGCACCGGCGTCTTGCAGTCATGACAGCGCAGGATCAGCGCGCCATCCTGGCCTGGCTGCAGGTCCCAGCCCTCGGCATCGATCGAGTACAGCCCCGGTCGTTTGTAGATCTCGGCCGCCACGGCGCTGCCCGCCGTGGTGACGGCGAGCAGGCTTGAGATCAGTACGGCCTTGAGCGGTCGGTTCATGTGGCGTGCGTTTCCGTGAGGTGGCGCCGCCCGGTGGCGGCAGCGCAGCCTGCCACGACCGGGCACCGCCGTTCACGTCGTTCAGGCGGGCAGGGCGTCCTTCTTCGCCGCCGGTGCTGCCGACATCTCGCCGAGCGCGCGCTTGTACTCGTGCGGGAACACCTTCACGAAGGCGCGGCGGGCGTTCTGCCAGTCGTCCAGCAGGTTGCGGGCGCGGGTCGAGCCGGTGTGCTTGAAGTGCCGCTCCAGCAGGTAGCGGACGATCGCTTCATCGGTCTGCTTCTTGCCGTTGCGCTCCAGGCTGTGCCACAGCGCGCGGTCGACATTGGCTTCCTGCTCGCTCTTCACCATCAGCGGCTCGATGGCGACCATCGCCATGTTGCACTTGGTGTTGAAGCTGCCGTCCGGGTCGTAGACATAGGCGATGCCGCCGGACATGCCGGCGCCGAAGTTGCGGCCGGTCGCACCCAGTACCAATACCGTGCCGCCGGTCATGTATTCGCAGCCGTGGTCGCCGGTGCCTTCGATGACCGCCACCGCGCCGGAGTTGCGCACCGCGAAGCGCTCGCCGGCCACGCCGTTGATGAAGGCTTCGCCGGCGATTGCGCCATACAGCACGGTGTTGCCGACGATGATGTTGTCGACCGCCCAGCCGCGGAACTCGGTGTTCGGACGCACGATGATGCGGCCGCCCGACAAGCCCTTGCCGACGTAGTCGTTGCCGGCACCGACCAGATCCAGCGTGATGCCGTGCGCCAGGAAGGCGCCGCAGGACTGACCCGCCGTGCCCTGCAGCTGGATGTGGATGGTGTTGTCCGGCAGGCCCTCGTGGCCGTAGCGGCGCGCCACTTCAGCCGACAGCATGGTGCCGACCGTACGGTTCAGGTTCTTCACCGGCGAGATGAACTGCACCTGCTCGCCGCTGTCCAGCGCCGCCTTGGCCTTCTCGATCAGCTTGACGTCGAGCGCCTTGTCGAGGCCGTGGTCCTGCTCCATCACATGGAACACCGGCTCGCTGCTCGGCGCCTGGTAGAACAGCCGGCTGAAGTCCAGCCCCTGCGCCTTCCAGTGGCTGATCGCCTTGGACTTGTCGAGCAGGTCGCTGCGGCCGATCAGTTCGTCGAACGTGCGGATGCCGAGCTGCGCCATGATCTGGCGGACTTCTTCGGCGACGAAGAAGAAGTAGTTGACGACGTATTCCGGCTTGCCAGCGAACTTCTTGCGCAGCACCGGGTCCTGCGTCGCGACACCGACCGAGCAGGTGTTCAGGTGGCACTTGCGCAGCATGATGCAGCCTTCGACGACCAGCGGCGCGGTCGCGAAGCCGACTTCGTCGGCGCCGAGCATCGCGGCGATCGCGACGTCGCGGCCGGTCTTCATCTGGCCATCGGCCTGCACGCGGATGCGTGAACGCAGGCCGTTCAGCACCAGCGTCTGCTGGGTTTCGGCCATGCCGAGTTCCCACGGCGCACCGGCATGCTTCACCGACGACAGCGGCGAAGCGCCGGTGCCGCCGTCATGGCCGGCGATCACCAGGTGATCAGCCTTGGCCTTGGTGACACCCGCCGACACGGTACCGACGCCGCTTTCGGCCACCAGCTTCACCGAGATCGACGCCCGGTTGTTGGCGTTCTTCAGGTCGTGGATCAGCTGGGCCAGATCCTCGATCGAATAGATGTCGTGATGCGGCGGCGGCGAAATCAGGCCGACGCCCGGCACCGAGAAGCGCAGGCGGGCGATGTACTCGCTGACCTTGCCGCCCGGCAGCTGGCCGCCTTCGCCGGGCTTGGCACCCTGCGCCATCTTGATCTGGATCTGGTCGGCCGAATTCAGGTATTCGGCGGTCACGCCGAAGCGGCCTGCCGCGACCTGCTTGATCTTCGAACGCAGCGAATCTCCTTCCTGAAGCTTGATGTCGGCTTCGACCTGGTCCTCGCCGATCACCGAGGCCATCGTCGCGCCTTCTTTGATGACGATGCCCTGCTTTTCCAGCCGGTAGCGGACGGGATCTTCGCCGCCTTCGCCGGTGTTCGACTTGCCGCCGATGCGGTTCATCGCCACTGCCAGCGTGGCGTGGGCTTCGGTGGAGATCGAGCCGAGCGACATCGCACCGGTGGCGAAGCGCTTGACGATTTCCTTGGCCGGCTCGACTTCGTCGATCGAGATCGCCTTGGCCGGGTCGACCTTGAACTCGAACAGGCCGCGAAGCGTCATGTGGCGCTTCGACTGGTCGTTGATGATCTGGGCGTATTCCTTGTACGTCGAGAAGCTGTTGGCCTTGGTCGCGTGCTGCAGCTTGGCGATCGCGTCCGGCGTCCACATGTGCTCTTCGCCGCGCACGCGGAAGGCGTACTCGCCGCCGGCGTCGAGCGCGTTGGCCAGCACCTTGTCGTTGCCGAAGGCGAGCTTGTGCAGGCGCACGGCTTCCTCGGCGACCTCGAAGATGCCGATGCCTTCGATCGACGACGCGGTACCGGTGAAGTACTTGTCGATCAGCGCGCGGTTCAGGCCGATGGCCTCGAAGATCTGCGCGCCGCAGTAGGACATCCAGGTGGAGATGCCCATCTTCGACATGACCTTCATCAGGCCCTTCGACACCGCCTTCTTGTAGTTGTAGATCGCCTTGTCCGGGCTCAGCTCGCCGGGCAGGCCCTGCGACATCGCAGCCAGCGTTTCCATCGCCAGATACGGATGGATCGCTTCGGCGCCGTAGCCGCCGAGCAGCGCGAAGTGGTGCACCTCACGCGCCGAGCCAGTTTCGACGACCAGGCCGGTCGAGGTGCGCAGGCCCTTGTTGACCAGGTGCAGATGGATCGTCGAGGTGGCCAGCAGCGCCGGGATCGCGACGTGATCGGCGTCCATCTTGCGGTCCGTCAGGATCAGGATGTTGTAGCCATCCTTCACGGCATCGACCGCGTTCGCGCACAGGCTGGCCAGACGCGCTTCCACGCCCTCCTTGCCCCAGGCGACCGGATAGCAGATGTCGATCTCGAAGCTCTTGAACTTGCCGCGCGTGTGGGCGGCGATGTCGCGCAGCTTGGCCATGTCGGCCACGTCGAGCACCGGCTGCGTCACTTCCAGACGCATCTGCGGGTTCAGGTTCGCGGTGTCGAGCAGGTTCGGCTTAGGGCCGATGAACGACACCAGCGACATCACCATCGCTTCGCGGATCGGGTCGATCGGCGGGTTGGTGACCTGCGCGAACAGCTGCTTGAAGTAGCTGTACAGCGGCTTGAGCTTGTTCGACATCACCGGCAGCGGCGAGTCGTTGCCCATCGAGCCGGTGGCTTCCTCGGCCTGCACGGCCATCGGCGACATCAGCACGCGGATGTCTTCCTGCGTGTAGCCGAAGGCCTGCTGGCGGTCGAGCAGCGAAGCCGGCGGTTCCGGCAGTGCCACTTCGCGGCCGGCGAGCGGCTTCAGTTCATCGAGCTTGATGCGGATGCGGTTGATCCAGGCCTTGTACGGCTCGGCCGAGGCGTAGGTGTCCTTGATTTCCTCGTCGTCGATGATCCGGCCTTCTTCGAGGTCGATCAGGAACATGCGGCCCGGCTGCAGGCGCCACTTCTTGGTGATCCGCGATTCCTCGATCGGCAGTACGCCGGATTCCGAGGCCATGACCACCAGATCGTCGTCGGTCTCGATGAAGCGGCACGGCCGCAGGCCGTTGCGGTCGAGCGTGCCGCCGATGTAGCGGCCGTCGGTGAAGCAGATCGCCGCCGGGCCATCCCAGGGCTCCATCATCGCCGCGTGGTACTCGTAGAACGCACGGCGGTCGTCGTCCATCAGCGTGTGGTTCTCCCACGCCTCCGGAATCATCATCATCACCGCCTGGGCGATCGGGTAGCCGGCCATCACCAGCAGCTCGAGCGCGTTGTCGAAGCAGGCGGTGTCGGACTGGCCCTCGTAGATCAGCGGATACAGCTTCTTCAGGTCATCGCCGAGTTCGGCGGACTTCATCACGCCCTCGCGGGCGCGCATCCAGTTGAAGTTGCCCTTGACCGTGTTGATCTCGCCGTTGTGCGCGACCAGCCGGTACGGGTGGGCCAGCGGCCATTCCGGGAAGGTGTTGGTCGAGAAGCGCTGGTGGACCAGCGCCAGCGCGGAGACGCAGCGCTCGTCCTGGAGGTCGAGGTAATAGACGCCGACCTGGTCAGCCAGCAGCAGGCCCTTGTAGACCACGGTCTTGGCCGACATCGACGGCACGAAGAACTCCTTGCCGTGGATCAGGTTCAGCGCGCGGATCGCATGTCCCGAGGACTTGCGGATCACGTACAGCTTGCGTTCCAGCGCGTCGGTCACGGTGATGTCGGCGCCGCGGCCGATGAAGATCTGCCGGATTACCGGCTCCTTGGCGCGCACGGTCGGCGACATCGGCATGGTCAGATCGACCGGCACGTCGCGCCAGCCGAGCACCACCTGGCCTTCGTCGACGACGGCGCGCTCGATTTCCTGCTCGCAGGCGATCCGCGACGCGGTTTCCTTGGGCAGGAACACCATGCCGACGCCGTACTCGCCGAGTGGCGGCAGTTCGATGCCCTGCTTGGCCATTTCCTCGCGATACAGCTGGTCCGGCATCTGGATCATGATGCCGGCGCCGTCGCCCATCAGCGGATCGGCACCGACCGCGCCGCGATGCTCGAGGTTCTTCAGGATCAACAGGCCCTGCTCGACGATCGAGTGCGCCTTCTCGCCCTTGATGTTGGCGATGAAGCCGATGCCGCAGGCGTCATGCTCGTTGGATTGGCGGTACAGGCCGTGGGTTTCGGCGTGCTGGCGTTCGGCGGCGGATGCTGGCTCGTGCGACATGGCTAACCTTTCACAGGTCTTCGGGGAACGGGAGCGTACTGCGCCGCAACATCAATGCCAAGCCACTTCCCACCAAAATAATTGGGGTCAGATACACATTAAGGCACGCCCCATTCTGGTCTGCTAAAAATTGGGGACAGAACAAAAACGGACGCAAGCATGCGATTGGCTTGAGGATTCTCGGTCAATCAACGCTGCGGATCGGCCGATTTTCGCGAGATGGGCCGCCCGGGACGGGCGCGCGCCGTCCGACGACCGGCCTTTGTTTCCAGTTCGCCGAGAAAGTCGCCGTCGCCCAGCGCCCAGCCTTTCAGCGTGGCATCGGTCAGCGCCCGCTGCTGGTCGACGGCGATGCCCTGCTGCACCAGATCGGCATAGGCGGCCTCGCGGGCGAACGGGGTGTTGCCGAGCCCCCAGCACAGCGGATGCGGCGTCACCAGGCGGTCCTGGGTCTGTCCGATGTAGTGCCGATGGCTCGACCAGCGGTAATCGGCCGGCCGCTGCACCATTCCGGCGCGCACCGGATTGAGATCGATGTAGGCCATGCAGGCAAGCAGATAGCGGTCGGTCTGCACCAGGGTTGCGCGGTAGCGGCCTTCCCAGAGCGTGCCGGTGCGCTGGTGGCGGCGATTGAACAGCTGCACGTAACGGCGTCCGAGTGCCTGCATCATCTGCGGCAGGCCGCGGTCGGTGGTCGGCGTGGCCAGCAGATGGAAATGGTTGTCCATCAGCACCCAGGCGTGGATCGCCACCTTGTGCCGCGCCGCCGACTCGGCCATCAGTCCGAGCAGCGTTTCGCGGTCTTCGTCGTCGACGACCACCGGCTGCCGGTTGTTGCCCCGCTGGATGACGTGGTGCGGATAGTCCGGAACCGTGAGGCGCGGCAGGCGGGCCATGGGCGTGGCCGTTCAGCGCGGTTGCTGAAGGTTGTGGAGGCGAGCGTGTTCGTCTGCCGCGTGCCGGTGGCGGCGAGAACCCGGGAGCGGGACCCGCGCGCTGTTTGCGGGTGCGACCGAGGCGAGTCGACGACCGACCGCAATTGCCAGGCGAGCACGTGTACTCATCGCAGTTGCCGCAGGTCGTAAAGCCGCGCGTGCTCGTCGGCGGCGTAGCGGTCGGTCATGCCGGCGATGTAGTCGGCGACGACCCGGGCGCGACCGGCATCGCCGTCGGCCTTCAGGGCGGCGGCCTGGAACTCCGGCGGCAGCAGCCGAAGATCGCCGAACAGCGCCTCGAACAGCTCGCGCACGATGCGGCGCGCCTTGTACATCACCCGGTAGACGGCGTGGTGCTTGTACAGGTGCTCGAACAGAAAGCGCTTCAGCTCGCGGTTGTCGCGCTCCATGCCCTCGCTGAACGACACCAGCGTGTCCGGCCAGGCGCGCACGGCGTCGACGTCCGGCAGCTTGGCCGAGGCCAGTCGCCGCGCCGTCTCGCCGTGCAGGTCGATGACCAGGGCATTGATCATCCGGCGGATCGTCTCGTGCCGCAGCTGGCGCGGCGTCAGTGCCGTGTAGCGGGCGGTGACTTCGCCGTGGAAGCGCGCGAACAGCGGCACGTCGAGCAGTTGCTCGATGCGCAGGATGCCGGCGCGCAGGCCGTCGTCGACGTCGTGGTTGTTGTAGGCGATCTGGTCGGCGATGTTGGTCAGCTGCGCTTCAAGGCTTGGCTGCTGGCGGCGCAGGAAGCGTTCGCCGACATCGCCGAGCGTCGCCGCCCGGGTCAGCGAGCAGTGCTTGAGGATGCCTTCGCGGGTTTCGAAGCTCAGGTTCAGGCCGGTGAACTCGGCGTACTTGTCTTCCAGTTCGTCGACCACGCGCAGGCTCTGCGCGTTGTGCTCGAAGCCGCCGTAGGGCTTCATGCAGTCGTCCAGCGCGTCCTGCCCGGCATGGCCGAACGGCGTGTGGCCGAGGTCATGGGCCAGCGCGATCGCTTCGCTCAGGTCTTCGTTCAGCGCCAGGCCGCGCGCCAGGCTGCGAACGATCTGCGCGACTTCCAGCGAATGGGTCAGCCGGTTGCGGTACAGGTCGCCTTCGTGGCTGACGAAGACCTGGGTCTTGTATTCCAGCCGACGGAACGCCGAGGAATGGACGATGCGGTCGCGGTCGCGCTGGAACTCGCTGCGTCCCTGCGGCGGCGCTTCCGGATGGCGCCGGCCGCGCGAACGGTCTTCCCGTGCGGCGTACGGCGCGAGCGTCATGCGACCGGCAAGGCGGCGGCGCAGAAATGATCGAGCGTGGCGTCGAGCGCTGTGGCGTCGAAATCGGCGGTCGTCACCGCTTCGCCGAGCGAGCGCATCAGCACCAGCCGCAGCTTGCCGGCGGCCACTTTCTTGTCGCGCGCCATCAGGCTGCGGAAGTCGTCCGGCGTCATGCCGGCCGGCGGCCGGATCGGCAACCGCGCGCGTTCGACCAGACGGATGCAGCGCTCGGCGTCGTCGGCCTTCAACCAGCCGAGGCGCATCGACAGATCGGCCGCCATTGCCAGCCCCAGGCCGACGGCTTCGCCGTGCAGCCAGGTTTCGTACTTCGTGTAGGTCTCCACCGCATGCCCGAAGGTGTGGCCAAGATTCAGCAGGGTGCGCGGGCCGCCGGCCAGCGACTCGCGTTCGTCGAGCGCGACGATCCGCGCTTTCAGCGCGCAGCAGCGTTCGATGGCTTCGGCGAGTGCGACGGCATCAAGCGCCAGCAGCGCGTCGATGTCGCGTTCCAGCCGCGCGAACAGGCCGGCATCGCCGAGCATCGCGCACTTGATCACCTCGGCCAGCCCGGCTGACAGCTCGCGCGGCGGCAGGCTGTTGAGCGTGTCGGTGTCGGCGAACACCGCGATCGGCTGGTGGAACGCGCCGATCAGGTTCTTGCCGCGGGCGTGGTTGACGCCGGTCTTGCCGCCGACGCTGGAATCGACCTGGCTCAGCAGCGTGGTCGGCATCTGCACGAAGGCGATGCCGCGCTGGTAGATCGAGGCGACGAAGCCGGTCAGATCGCCGATCACGCCGCCACCGAGCGCGATCAGCACGCCGTCGCGGGCGATGCGCTGCGCCAGCAGCCAGTCGAGCACTTCCTCTGCATTGGCCCAGGTCTTCTGCAGTTCTCCCGCCGGCAGCACGCAGGCGTGCTCGCGGGTCAGTCCGAGCGCGTCGAGCACCGGGTCCAGATAGCAGGCGGCGACATTGACGTCGGTGACCACGCGCAAGGTGCGGCCGCGCAGTTCGGCGTAGGAGGCCGGGTCGGACAGCAGGCCGGCGCCGATGTTGAGGTCGTAGCTGCGCTCTCCCAGCTCAACCCGCAGCCGCCGGCGCGTGGCCTCAGGATGCCGGCGTGGCGACCGGACGGACGAAGTGGTCTTCGATCTCGCGGGCGAGAGCTCGGGCATTGCGTCCATCGGTGTGGACGACGAGGTCGGCGATTTCACGATAAAGAGGATCGCGGAGCGTGAAGAGGCGGAGGAGGGTGTCACGGCGATCCCCGACCTGCAACAGCGGCCGGTTGTCGGTGCGTTCGGTGCGCGCCAGCTGGTGATCGACGCTGGCGTGCAGGTAGACGACGAAGCCGTGGGCCGCCAGCAGGGCGCGGGAATCGGGATCCATCACGGCGCCGCCGCCGGTCGACAGCACCACGCCTTCGCGCTGTACCAGCTCGGCGATCGCGGCCCGCTCGCGTCGGCGGAAGCCGGCCTCGCCTTCCTTCTCGAAGATGAAGGCGATGTTGACGCCGGTGCGCGCCTCGACTTCCAGATCGGAGTCGATGAACTCCATGCGCCGCGCTTCGGCCAGCCGCCGGCCGACCGTGGTCTTGCCGGCGCCCATCGGGCCGACGAGGTAGATGTTGCGCTTGTTGCTCACCGGCCCGGACACCACGCCATGAGGGATGTCGGGGCTCGGGCGAGCCCCGACGGGGCGCTCAGTTTACCTTCAGGCCTTCGCTGAGGATTTTCGGCGTGATGAAGATCAGCAGCTCGGTCTTGTTCTGCACCTTGCTCTTGGTACGGAACAGCGCGCCGAGCAGCGGCACATCGCCCAGCAGCGGCACCTTGGTGACGCTGTCGTTCGAGGTCTGCTCGTAGATGCCGCCCAGGACCACGGTCTGGCCGTTGTCGACCAGCACCTGGGTCGTCACCTTGCGGGTGTCGATCGCCGGGGCACTCCCGGTTCCGACGTTGACGTTGCTGCCTTGAGAATCGTTGGTCACCGCCAGGTCCATGATCACCCGGTTGTCCGGGGTGATCTGCGGCGTGACGTTCAGGCTCAGCACCGCTTTCTTGAACTGCACGGCGGTGGCACCGGACGACGTCGCGTTCTGGAACGGAATCTCGCGGCCCTGCTCGATCGCCGCCTGCTTGCCATTGGCGGTGATCACCCTCGGTGAGGAAATCACTTCGCCCTTGCCTTCCGACTGCAGCGCGGAGAGTTCGAGATCGACCAGCGAATTGCGGCCGAGGATGGCCAGCGCGATCGATCCGGCCGGGTTCAGCACCGGCAGGTTGACGTTGTAGCGGTCGCCGATCGCGCCCGCCGTGACCGGCAGGCCGCCGGCGCCGCCGATGGTCGGCTGCCCGCTGCCCGAGCCGCCAGTGCCCGGCAAGGTGGCATTGGTGCCTTCGCCCGAGCCGCCAACGGAGATCAGCCCGCCGTTGCCGCCGTCGCGGCTGCGCACGCCGTTGACGCCGAGACGGGCGCCGAAGTCGCGCTGGAAATTCGAGCGGGCGACGACGATGCGCGATTCGATCAGCACCTGCCGCACCGGAATGTCGAGCCGCTGCACCAGCGCCCGGATCTCGGCCAGCTTCTCGCGGGTTTCCAGCACCAGCAGCGTGTTGGTGCGCTCGTCGACGGTGACGCTGCCGCGCTCCGACAGCACCGAGTTGTCCTTCGACTTGACCAGCGTCGCCAGCTCGCTGGCCTTGGCGTAGTTGACCTGGATGATCTCCGAGCGCAGCGCGGTCAGCTGCACCTTCTGCTTCTCGTTCTCCAGCTCGGCCTTCTCGCGCTGGGCCAGTTCGTCGAGCGGGGCGACCAGGATCACGTTGCCGCTGGTGCGGCTGCCCAGGCCCTTGGTGCGCAGGATGATGTCCAGCGCCTGGTCCCAGGGCACGTTCTGCAGCCGCATCGCGATCTGGCCGGTGACCGAATCCGACACCACCATGTTGGTCTGGGCGACGTCGGCGATGATCTGAAGAAGCGAGCGGATGTCGATGCTCTGGAAGCTCAGGGAAATGCGTTCGCCGGTGTACTTCGGCTCCTGCCGGCGCCGTTCTTCGAGCTTTTCCGGCGCCACCGGCTGCAGTTCCAGCGTGAACACGTTGGCCGACTGGTAGGCGACCTGCTCGAAGTCGCCGGCGGCGATCGGCGTGACGGTGATCAGGCTGCCGATGCCGTCGCGGGCGGCGTCGATGAACTTCACCGGGGTGGCGAAGTCGAGCACGTCGAGACGGCGGGCCAGCCGCTCCGGCAGCGAGGTGTCCTTGAAGCGGACCAGGATCTTGCCGCCTTCCTCGCGGACATCCACGGCGTTACGAGCGTCGGCGAGGGTGATCAGCACCCGGCCTTCGCCTTTTTCGCCCCGGCGGAAATCGATGTCGGAAATCAGCCCCTGGCGCGGCGGCGCCACCGGCGCCACGGCAGCGGCCGCCGCCGGGGCCGGCGTGGCCGCCACTGGGCCAGCGGCCAGCGAGGCGCCCTGGCCGGCCAGTTCGATGAACACCTTGTTGCCGTCAACCCGCACCCGATGCGCGGTCAGCGCCGCCATCTCGACCACCACCCGCGAGCGGCCGCGCGCCTCGGCGGCCGAGATCGAGCGAACCTGGCCGATGTTGACCTTGCGGTAGCGCTCGGCCAGCGACAGCGCGGTGTCCGGCAGGTCGATCGACAGCCGGGCCGGCTTGTCGATGCTGAACACCACCGGCTCCGGCGATGGTGCCGACAGGGTCAGGGTCAGCAGCACGCGGTCGCCGTCGAGTGCGACGAAATCCATGGTCTGCAGCGCACGCACCGGCTCGGCCCGCGCCGGCAGCGCGGCAACCGCCAACAACAGCAGCGCGACCAGCCAGCCGGCGACAGCCAGCAGCCCGCGCCGGCCCGGCAGTCCGGCATTCGGCTGCGGTCCCCGGCCCGCGACGGTTCGAGTCGACATCGTAGTGCTCCAGGGCAACGCGCTTCGGAAGAAGAGGGCGGGACGGCAGGTCATGACAGGTTCATTCCGTTGTGGCCAGCGCCGCCGGGCGCTCGAGATAGCCGCCGAACCCGTCGGGAATGATCTCGGTAAGCCGGACTTCGGCTTCGCTGACCTTGTTGATCCGGCCGTAGTTCTGGCCCAGGTGATCGCCGATGGTGACCCGGTGGATCACCGAATCCGGGGCGCGGACCATCGCGTAGGTGCGGGCATTGAAGGTGACGACGCCGACCAGCCGCAGCGCGTCAAGCGGAAATTCCTCGAGCGGCTCGCGGCTGCGGTTCAGGTCCGGACGCAGTGCCGTCAGCTCGCCGGCGGCATTCGGCCGGCCTTCGCCGGACGAGGCCGCGAAGGGGTCACGGCGGTTCTCGCCGACGTAGGCGTAGGCCTCGTACGGTTTCATCTGCGGAATCGGGTCGATCTGCGTGCTCTTGCGCGCCTTGACTTCGGCGACCCAGGTTTCCAGATCGCGCATGTCGCGGCTGCAGCCGGACAGCAGCAAGGCCAGGCCCGCTGCGGCGAATGGCAGCCGCCGGCGGATCATGGCCGGCCCCGGCTGCGCGAGGCGCTGCGGCGCACCGGCTTGCCGTCCGCGCCGACCGCCGGCTGGGCGGCGATCTCGCTGTCGTCGAGGTAGCGATAGGTCTTGGCCAGCGCGCTCATCCGCAGGCTGCCGCGCGGCAGGCCCTGGCTGCCCTGGCCGGTCGCCGGCCGGATCTCCACCTCGTCGATGGTGACGATGCGCGGCAGCGCCGCGACACCACCGGCGAACGCGCCCATCTCGTGATAGCTGCCGGTGACGACGATCCGGTTCGGCACCTCCGCATAGAACTCGCGCGGAATCTCCGCCAGCGGCTGGAACAGCTCTTCTTCAAGACTGGAGGCGACGCGGGTCTGGGAGATGTCGTTGAGCAGGTTCTCGACTTCGGTCTTCGACGGCAGCTGGCGCAGCATCGCGCCGAAGTCTCGCTCCATGGTGTCCAGCTGCGCCTTGTAGGCGTCGAGCGCGGCGACCTTCTTCTGCTTGTTCTCGAACTCGCCGCGCAGCGTGGTTTCCCGGCCTTCCGCAGCTTGCAGGCTGTCGTACTCCGGCACGACCAGCGTCCAGATGCCGAGGCCGAGCAGCAGCAGGAAAGCGAGCACCGAGGCCGCCACGTGCACCCAGCGCGGCCAGGCGCCCGGATTCTTGGCATCCAGCGATTGCAGCTCCGCATAGGCCTGCGCCAGCGTCATGGCGCACCTCCGGCACTGCCGCCGTCACCGTCGGCCGTGGCCTTGGTCAGGTTGGTGACCTGCAGCGTGAACTCGCTGTTGCGCTGCTTGTTCTTTTCGCCGGTCTTGATCACCACCAGCTTCGGGTTGCGGAACCACGGGCTGGCATCGAGATTCTTGATGTAGGCGGAAATGCGGCCGGAGGATTCCGCCGTGCCCTCGATGGTGACGTTCTGGCCACTCTGCTTGATCGATTCGAGGTTCACGCCATCCGGCAGCGTGTTGACGATCTCGTCGAAGAAATGGACGGTCGCCGAGCGGCTTTCCTGCAACTGCTGGATCACGTTCATCCGCGACACGAGGTTCGCCTTGACCTTCTCCAGCTCCTCGATTTCCTTGATCTGCTTGTCCAGATCGCGGATCTGCGCCGTCAGGTAGGCGTTGCGCTGGTTCTGGTGGTCGACCGCGCCGGTCATCGTCACGTAGCCGAGGCCCAGCAGCGCCACGCCGGCGCCGATGCCGAGGCCGAGCATGGTCAGGAATTCCTTGCGCCGGCGCGCGCGCCGGGCGGCGCGCCAGTCGAGCAGGTTGATCCGGGTTGCCATTGGCGTGCGGCCCTAGTTGTCGAGATCGAAGGCGCGCAGCGCCAGGCCAGCGGCAATCAGCATCGACGCCTGGTCCTGCCCGAGCTGTGCCGGCTTGGCGCGGGCACCGATGCTCATCTTCGCGAACGGCTGGGCGATCACGCAGGGAATCTGCAGGCGCTTCTGCATCGCCACGTCGATGCCCGGAATGTGCGCGCAGCCGCCGCCGAGGATCAGCTGGTCGATCACGTTGTGGCGCGAAGCGGCGGCGAAGAAGAACTGCAGCGAGCGGTCGATCTGCTGCGCCATGTCGGCGATGAAATGGCTCAGCACCTCGGTTTCGTAGTTCGGCGGCAGGTTGCCGAGCCGCTTGGCCTTGCCGGCTTCCTCGTAGCTCATGCCGTAGAACCGCATGATGTCCTCGGTCAGCTGCCGGCCACCGTAGGCCTGGTCGCGGGTGTAGACGCTCTGCAGGTCGTGCAGCACCAGCAGCGAAGTGGTCGAGGCGCCGACGTCGACCACCGCCACTGTCTTGCCGACGCCGTTGGCCGGCATCTGGTGGGTCAGCAGCTCGCAGGCGTTTTCCAGCGCATAGGCCTCGATGTCGACCACCTTCGGCGTCAGCCCGGCGATTTCCAGCGCGGCGATCCGCGATTCCACCTGCTCCTTGCGGCAGGCGGCCAGCAGCACCTCGACGTTGTCGCGGTCGCGCGCCGCCGGGCCCAGCACCTGGAAATCGAGGTTCACTTCGTCGATCGGATACGGGATGTACTGATCGGCCTCGGCCTTGATCTGTTCCTCCCGGTCGTTGTCGCTCAGCGCCGCCGGCATGGCGATCACCTTGGTGATTACCGAGGAGCCGGCGACGGCGACCGCCGCCTGCCGGTTGCGGGTGCCGGCCCGGCTGACCGCGCGGCTGATCACTTCGCCGACCGCACGGGGATCGGTGATCTGGCGATCGGTCACGGCACCGTGCGGCAGCGCTTCGACGGCAAACGATTCGACGCTGTAGCGATCGCCGCGACGGGCAAGCTCCAGCAGCTTGACGGCGCTGGACGAGATGTCGAGGCCGATCAGTTCGCGGCTGGCACCCCCGAACAGCGCCTGTTTGATCGACATGAGCCGCGTCCCCCGGTGATTCCTTGCTGAACAGCCCTTATCGGCGTGGCCTTGTCTTGCTTTAACCGTGTCGCGAGCCGGCTGGATGACGGCATCCGGGGCAGGACTTAATATAGCCCACGTGGTGTACGGCGCAACGACAGCAACCGTCTCTAAGTGTCTGATCGAAGTCCTAAAGCAGGCGATGAACGGCGGCTGGCAACGCCCGGCGCCGAAGCCTGCAAGGCCTGTCCCGCAGCCTGCGCCGACGCGCGATCGCGTTCGCGCTCCGGCCTTCCAACCGAGACTCCCGATTGAATCCTGAAACCCGCAGTCGCGGCAGCCTGCTTGGCCGGATCGCGCTGATCGGCGCGGCCCTCGTGGTGGTCCTGTCGATCGGCGGCTTCTTCGCCATCAAGGCCTGGGTGACGCCGCAGCTGCCGTCGGTGGAAAGCCTGCACGAGATCCGCCTCGGCGTGCCGCTGCGGGTCTACACTCGGGACGGCAAGCTGATTGGCGAATTCGGCGCCGAACGGCGCGAACCGCTGCGCTACGACCAGCTGCCGAAGCCGCTGGTGCAGGCCTTCCTGGCGGCCGAGGACGACCGCTTCTTCGAGCATTCCGGCGTCGATGTCGCCGGCCTGGCCCGCGCGGCGGTGATCCTGGCGTCGACCGGCGAGAAGCGGCAGGGCGGCTCGACCATCACCATGCAGCTGGCCCGCAACGTGTTCCTGAGCAACGAGCGGAGCTTCTCGCGCAAGTTCAAGGAAATCTTCCTGGCCCAGAAGATCGAGGCCGAGCTGACGAAGGAAGCAATCCTCGAGCTGTACCTGAACCGCATCTTCCTCGGCAATCGCGCCTATGGCGTCGGTGCGGCGGCGTCCGTCTACTACGGGCGCGAGGTCGCCAAGCTCAGCCTGGGCGAGATGGCGCTGATCGCCGGCCTGCCGAAGGCGCCGTCGCGCGACAACCCGCTGAGCAACCCGGTACGCGCCAAGAACCGCCGCGACTATGTGCTGCGACGGATGCACGATCTCGGCTACATCGACGACGGTGCCTGGAAGACGGCGGTCGCCGAGCCGATCACCGCGTTCGAGCATGCCACCCAGGTCGACGTCGAAGGCCGCTACGTGGCCGAGATGGTGCGCGCGGAGCTGTTCGCCAAGCATGGCGAGGCGACCTACACCGACGGCTTCGTGGTCACCACCACGCTCGACAGCGTTCGCCAGCAGGCGGCGACGGCAGCGCTCAGGGGCGGCCTGCTGGCCTACGAGGAACGCCACGGCTACAACGGCGCGGAGGCAAAGCTGCCGGATGCGGTCCGCGCGCGGCTTGCGGGCAATCCGGCGGCGCCGGACGTGCTGGCCCAGCTGGCCGCGCGGCCACCGGTGGCCGGGCTGCTGCCGGGTGCGGTGCTCGGCTACACGCCGGAACTGCTGCGGGTGATCACCGAGAACGGCATCGTCGAACTGCCGAAGAAGGCGTTTGCCTGGGCCGGCTTCAGCGACAAGCGCCAGCCCGCGGTCGGCGACATCGTCCGTGTCGCCAAGATCGGCAGCGACTGGCGGCTCACCCAGGTGCCGGCCGTGCAGGGCGCGCTGGTGGCGCTCGATCCGCGTGACGGCAGCGTGCAGTCGCTGGTCGGCGGGTATGACTTCTTCCTCGGCAACTTCAACCGCGTGACCCAGGCGCGCCGCCAGGTCGGCTCCGGTTTCAAGCCGTTCCTGTATACCGCCGCGCTGTCGAAGGGCTTCACGCCGGCCTCGGTGTTCCTTGACGCGCCGGTGGTGTTCACCTCCAGCGTCAATCCGGACGATGACTGGCGACCCGGCAATTACGAAGGCAAGTTCCGCGGCCCGATGCGGCTGCGCGAAGCGCTGGCGCTGTCGCGCAATCTGGTGTCGGTGCGCGTCGCGCAGGCCGTCGGCATCGAATACACGCGGCAGTTCGCGACCCGCTTCGGCTTCGAGAAATCGCGGCTGCCGGCCGATCTGACGGTGGCGCTCGGCAGTGCGTCGATGACGCCGATGGAGCAGGCACGCGCCTACGCGGTGCTGGCCAATGGCGGCTTCCTGGTCGACCCGTACTTCATCGACGTGATCCGCGACGGCAGCGGCCGGGAGATTTTCCGCGCCCGTCCGAAGCGCGCCTGCCCGGCCTGCGACGCCCCGCCGCCGGCCGCGCCGGAGCCGCTGAGCGATCCTGCGACGGGCGCCGTGATCGCGGCTGCGCCGGCGCCGGCACCATCGGCAGAGCCGCCCGAACCGCTGGTGCCGGAGGAAGACCGCGCGCCGCGCGTGCTGTCGGCCGATCTCGACTACCTGATTACCAGCATGCTGCATGACGTGGTCACGCGCGGCACGGCGCCGCAGGTGAAAGCGCTCGGCCGTGACGACCTGGCCGGCAAGACCGGCACCTCCAACGACGAGACCGACGCCTGGTTCAACGGCTATTCGGCCTCGCTGGTCGGCGTCGCCTGGGTCGGCTTCGACCAGCCGAAGCCGCTCGGCAAGGGCGAGGTCGGCGGCCGTGCGGCGGTGCCGATGTGGATCGATTACATGCGGACGGCGCTCAAGGGCGTGCCGCAGGAAAAGCAGCCGAAGCCGCCCGGCCTGACCGAGATCGCGATCAATCCGGCCACCGGCAAGCTGGTGTCCGGCGACACCCCGGGCGCCCTGTACGAAGTGGTGCAGAGCGATCACGTGCCGCCGGCGGATGACGGCGTCAATCCGTATGGCAATGCCGACGATGCCAGCGGCGACATCTTCTGATGAAGGCCCGCAGCGGTGGCGGTAGCAGCGGCGAGGCGAGCCGCGAGCTGATCGCGGAGTGCGCGCGCATCGTCTGCGAGGAAGATGTGCTCGACTACCGCGCCGCCAAGCACAAGGCGATGCAGCGGCTGGGGCTGTCGCCGCGCAGCGCGATGCCGGACAACGCCAGCATCCAGGCGGCCGTGATCGAGTACCAGCGCATCTTCGGCGGCAGCGACTACGCCGAGCGGCTGATCGCGTTGCGCCGTACCGCCGTGCAGGCGATGAAGCTGCTGCAGCCGTTTGATCCGCGCATGGTCGGCGCGGCGGTCAGCGGTGCGATCACCGCCGCCCACCGCGTGCAGATCCACGGCTTCGCCGATCGCCCGGAAGCGCTCGACCTGTTCCTGGCCGAACGCAACATTCCGTTCGAGCAGGACGAGCGCGACTACCGCTACCCCGATGGCCGCGAGGACGCCGTGCCGCTGGCACGCTTCGAGGCCGGCGAGATCGGCGTCGACGTCGCCATGTTCGGTCTCGATGACCTGCGCCGCACGCCGCTGTCGCCGAGCGACGGCCTGCCGATGAAGCGGCTGAAGCTCGCCGAGGCCGAAGCGCTGGCGGCGCTCGACGCAACGGCGATCCTCGGCCACGGCTGAACTGCAGCCGGCTTGGATCGGTGAAGCGGGCTCAGAAGTCGAACGTGTACTTCAGGCCCAGATAGACCTTCGGATCATCGTCGCGGCCGTTTTGCAGATCGGCCGCGCCGAGCGTGGTGTCGACGGCGGTCAGCGAGAACACCAGCCCCGGCAGGATGGTCTTGGCAATCGACAGGCTGTAGTCGACGTACTGGTCGCCGAAGGCCAGCGCCGCGCCACGGCCGTGGGTGTAGCCGGCCTGTGCGGTGATCGCCACGGTCGGCGTCAGCGCGTGGGTGTAGGCGGCCGAGTAGTAGTAGCTCGGCTTGCCGGTGGCGACGAAGTCCGGCGAGTAATAGAACTGCGCCTTGACCGGGCCGGCGAGCAGCGTGGTGCCGAACTCGGCGGTGTCGAGATCGCGGGTGTCCGGCGCGAACGGCGGGTTTTCCTGATCTTCCGGCAGCACGTAGTACAGCGCGAACACGTCGACCGACACGGTGTCGCTGAAGCGGTGCAGGTAGCCGGCGTAGACATCCAGCTCGGAGCCGCCGAACAGCGCCGTGTTGCTGGCCCAGATGCCGGCCAGCGCGCCGCTGTCGTGGAAGTAGTCGATGCCGCCCTGCACGGCCGCGCCGCCCTCGGCGGCCACGCCGCGGAACACGTATTCGCTGAAGGCGCCGACATTGCCGCGGAACGCGGCTTCCGCTGGCGCGCTGAAGGCACCGAGGCCAAGCAGCGCACACAGCGCCGCAGCTGCCACCGGATGGGCATTTTTCTGGATCACGTCAGTCTCTCTCCCTGCTGGCCGCGCTCGCGCCGCCGATGGCGGCTGCGGCAGACGGCTCGTCTGTTGTGGATGGTCTCGATCAAGGGCGGCGAACCGCCGGCGAAGCCTCGCAAGCAGGCGATGGCCCGGTCAATCGGCGAAGACGCTGCGGGCCTTTCGTATCATCCGCCGCCATGAGCCTGACGCCCCCGCCTGCCGGCACGCCGCCCGCGTTCGCTGGCCATGCCCTGCTGCCGCTGCCCGACCGCGCGCTGCTCTGGCCGGCCGCGCGCACGCTGATCGTCGCCGACGTGCACCTGGGCAAGGGGGCCGCGTTCCGGCGCGCCGGCGTGCCGGTGCCGAGCGGCGCCACGTCCGATGATCTGGCCCGTCTCGATGCGCTGATCGCCGCGCACCGGCCCGATCGGCTGCTGGTGCTCGGTGACCTGTTCCACACGCGGCTGTCGCAGGACGAGCCGGCGATGGCCGCGATCGACGCTTTTCGCGTCCGTCACGCCGCGCTGCACTGGCTGGCGATTCGCGGCAACCATGACCGGCAGGTCGAGCGCCTGCCGGCAGACTGGCGCATCGACTGGGTCAGCGGTGCGCTGCACCAGCCGCCGTTCGTGTTCGCGCACGAGCCGCAGGCCGATCCGCGCGGGCTGGTGCTGGCCGGGCACCTGCACCCGGTGCTGCTGCTGAAATCGCGGCGCGACGCCGCGCGGCTGCCGGTGTTCTGGTTCCGTCACGCGCAGCGAATCGGCGTGCTGCCGTCGTTCGGCAGCTTCACCGGCGGCTACCCGGTGCAGCCTGAAGCGGCGGACGCGGTGATCGCCGTGACGCCGGACGGACTGGTTCCGATACAGTCCGGCAAACCTTTCGAACCCTCTGTGCCATGCATGTCCTGATCACCGGCGGTACCGGATTCATCGGTCGCGAACTGGCCGCCAGCCTGCTGGCCGATGGCCATGCCGTGACGGTGCTGACCCGCGAGATCACCTCGTCCGGCAACCGGGTGCCGAACGGCGCCAAGGCGATCCGCGACCTGGCCCGCGCCGATGCCGTCGACGCCGTGGTCAATCTGGCCGGCGCCAACCTCGGCGGCACGCGCTGGAATCCGGTCACCAAGATGGGCTTCCGCACTTCGCGGATCGACACCACGCGGCGGCTGGTCGACTGGATGAGCCGGCTGGGCACGCGGCCGAAGGTGCTGGTATCCGGCTCGGCGATCGGCTGGTACGGCCCGCAGGGCGACGAGGTGCTGACCGAAAGCGCGCCGGCCGGCGGCGATTTCTCCGCCACGCTGTGCCGTGACTGGGAAGCCGAGGCGCTGAAGGCGGCGGCACTCGGCGTGCGCGTCTGCACCGTGCGCACCGGCATCGTGCTCGGGCCGAGCGGCCCGGCCGGCGGCGGCGCGCTGGCGCAGATGCTGCCGGCGTTCCGGTTGGGCGGCGGCGGCCCGATGGGCTCCGGCCGGCAGTGGATGAGCTGGGTCCATCGCGCCGATCTGGTGGCGCTGATCCGCTTCCTGATCGAGCGCGAGACCGCGTCCGGCCCGTTCAATGGCACCGCGCCGGAACCGGTCACCAACGCCGAATTCGCGAAGACGCTGGGCCGGGTGCTGAAGCGGCCGGCGATCCTGCCGATGCCGGGCTTCGCGCTGAAGCTGATCGTCGGCGAGATGGCCGAGATCCTGCTGAGCGGCCAGCGGGTGGTGCCGCAGGCGGCGCTCGATCAGGGCTTCCGATTCCGCTTCCCGACGCTGGAAGCGGCGCTGCGCGACGTGCTCGGCGGCTGAAGTCGCGCGGTTCCGCCGTCAGCGCTGCCGCAACTGGCGGGCTGCGGCCAGCCCGAGCAGTGCCAGCGCGATGATCGTGAATGGAATGGTGCTGGCGCCGATCAGGTAGCCGGCGACGCCGGCGAGGTCGGCTTCGCCCAGCCGGGTGCTGCCGGCCGACAGCGCGCGGTTGCTGGAGGCGTTGGCCAGATGGAAGAACACCGTGTTGCCCCAGCCGGTCCAGACCAGTCCGCCGACGATCCAGCGCTGCGCGGTGGGGCCGGGCGCGGTCGGCACCAGCGCCAGCCCGCCGAGCATCATCAGCATGCCGTTGAGCACGCCGGCCACGTGGGCGACGCGCCAGCCGTGTTCGCTGCCGGGCACCGGCAGCGTGATCGGCAGGGTCACCGGCCAGACGTGCCAGGCGTCGAGGATCGCGAACACCAGCCCGAAGCCGGAGACCAGGCCGATCACGCCGATCGCCGCGCCGTGCATCAGCAGCGTCAGCCGGCCGCGCTCGGTGCGACTGGGCGGGCTGCTCATGTGGACCGGGGCTCCGGCCGCAGCGAACGCCAGGCGATCAGCGCCAGGATCGCCATCACCACCAGGATGCCGACGTAGAACAGGCCGAAGGCGATGTTGTTCGTCAGCACCGCGTTGGCGGCGAGGCCTCGGCTGTCCGGGAACAGCGCGTCGCACATCGAGCCGGCGACCAGCGTCCAGCCGGTGAAGATGATCCCCCAGGTGATGCGCCGCAGGCCGGTGACAGTGAACGGCAGCTGCGGCAGCAGGGCGGCGATCAGCCAGATGATCGAGCCGTTCAGCAGCGCTTCCAGATGCGACATGCGCCAGGCCTTGTAGCTGCCGGGCATCTGGAATTCGATGACGCCAGGGAACGGCCACAGCTTGATCGCGCCGATCAGATGGAATAGGAAGCCGAAGCCGATCACGCCGCCGGTGAAGATCAGCAGGGCGCCGTGGCCGATCAGCAGGCGGCGCAGCGGCCGAAGTGGGTCGGTCGGCGTCATGCAGGCAGACCAGCTGGCGCGGCTGCGGAGGCGGGCGCGAACGGCACCGGAATGTCCGGGTGCTGGGTGTCGAGCAGCGGTGGTTCGTCCTGCGCGGCGGTGGCGTGGCCAGCGATCCAGTCATCGACCCAGCGCGGATTGGTTTCCTGCCGGGGGTCATGTCCGGGCAGCATCGCCCGCAGCAGGTAGGGGCCGACGTGGCGGACGAAGCTGCCGAGGCGACGCGCCAGCCGCAGCCGCGACGACAGCCGATACCACAGGCCTTCCTTCTTCAGGATCGCGCGATAGCCGCGCATCGAGTACCACATGACGTCCAGCGAACCGTGCAGCACGCCGGCGGCGCGGACCAGGTAGTTGACCAGGCCGCCGCCGTACAGCGCGTGGTAGACATCGTGCGCCACGCACTTGTGTTCGCATTCCTCGACGAAGTGCCAGAGGATGAACGAGGCCACGCGGCTGTCGGCGCCGCCGAACAGCGGCTGCCGGTAGTCGACCAGCCAGCGGGTGACGCCGAGCGTCATCGCCTCGAAACCGGCCGTGTAGGCCATCCGCGTGCGCAGCGAGCGCCGGGACAGCCGCGCGTACGACGCTGTCATGTCGGCCTCGATCTGCGCCAGCTCCGGATAGCGGCTGCGCTTCAGCAGCTCGTTGAACCGGCGGTGCGCCTGGTAGTGGTGCTGCTCCTGGGTGTTGAAGGCGCGCCCGCTGTCCGCGACGGCCGGGTCCGCCACCTGCGGCAGCGCCTCGCGGATCGTGCGGATCAGGAACGGTTCCAGGTACGGCATCACCAGCGAGGCGCCGTTGACCATCGCGGTGAATTCCGGATCACCCGGCTTCCACTGCGGATTCAGGTCATCGGGGAACGCGAACGGGATGCGCCGGGGAATCGGGATCATCACCGGCAGCGACGTGGGTTGCGACATGGCGTATCTCCTCGGAAGCAGTGGTGCGCCGTGATGCCGGCGTCTCGTCGAAATGTTCCAGCCCGGCGCGCAGGCAGCGGATCAGCGTCGGCACCAGCGCCGGCAGGTCCCGGCCCATCACGAACTGGCCAGCCACCTGCAGCGACACCAGCCCGTGGGCACCGATCCAGAACAGGTGGGCGGCGGTCAGCGGGTCGACCCGATCCGGCAGGTGGCCGCTGGCCTGGCCGGCCGCGATCACGCGCCGGCAGACGTCCAGCGCGTCGCGACGCGCGGCCTTCAGCTCGATCGAGCGACGTGCCACGTCGGTGTCGTCGAGCTTGAAGAACATCAGGGCGTAGCGGTCCGGCCGTTCGATGCCGCTGCGGATGTAGGCCGCTGCCAGCGCTTCCAGCTGCGCCTCCGGATCGTCGAGCCCGGCGATCGCCGTGAGCATGGCCTGCTCGATCCAGCGGAACGCCCGCGCCCGCAGCGCGTTGACCAGTTCGTCCTTGCTCGCGAAGTAGCGGTACGGCGCCGAATAGCTCAGCTCCATCTCGGTCGCCAGCCGCCGGAAGCTCAGCGCTTCAAGCCCGCCGTGCTTCTCGAACACCGCCATGGCGGCTTCCAGGATGTCATCGCGCTTCTTCGCGCGAACGTCGTCGGGTTGTCGGTTACGAGCCATGGACGACATGCTGCCGCCATTAACGTAACAGTGTCAACACTAAAAGCCGACCCGCGGTTGGCCGTCGTCGTGCGTCGCTGCTCGCCGCCGTCAGGCTTGCGGTGCCGGGCGGTCGGCGGCCAGGCGCGCGCGCAGCAGCGCGGCCTCGTCACGGATCGCCTCGAGCGCCGCCGGCTTCATCCTGTCCAGGTTGCGCAGCTGCATCACCAGCCGCGGATGGCCGGCGAAGCGTTGCCGGTGGCGGTCGAGAAAATCCCAGTACAGGGTCGTGAACGGGCAGGCCTTCGGGCCGGTGCTCTGGCCCGGATCGAAGCGGCAGCCACGGCAGTAGTTGCTCATCTTGTCGATGTACTTGCCGCTGGCGATATACGGCTTGGAGCCCATCAGGCCGCCGTCGGCGAACTGGCTCATGCCGATGGTGTTCGGCACCTCCACCCATTCCACCGCGTCGACATAGACCGCCAGGTACCAGGCATGCACCTCGCGCGGCCGCACGCCGAGCAGCAGCGCGAACAGGCCGGTCACCATCAGCCGCTGGATGTGGTGTGCATAGCCGTGGCGCAGCGTGTCGCCGACAGCGCTGCTGAGGCAGCGCATCTCGGTTTTGCCGGTCCAGTAGAACGCCGGCAGCGGCTGATCGGCGCCCAGCGCGTTGTCGTCCAGATAGGCCGGCATGTGCCAGAAGTACAGGCCGCGCACGTATTCGCGCCAGCCGATGATCTGGCGCACGAAGCCTTCGACACTGGCGATCGGCGCCCGCTTCGCGCGATAGGCGGCGATCGCCGCGTCGATCACCTCGCGCGGGTTCAGCAGCTTCAGGTTCATCGCCGCCGACAGGCGCGAGTGGTACAGCAGCGGCTCGCTGTCCCAGATCGCGTCCTCGAACGGCCCGAAGGCCGCCAGCCGGTGTTCGATGAAATCGTCGAGCGCCAGCAGCGCATCGGCGCGCGTCACCGGCCAGTCGAAGTGCTGCAGCTCCCCCGGATGATCGGCGTAGCGCGTCCCGACCATCGCGATCACCTCGGCGGTGATGGCATCGGGCAGGAAGCGGCGTGGCTTCGGCACGAAGCCCGGGCCGGCCTTGCCGAAGGCCTCGCGGTTGTCGTGGTCGTAATTCCATTCGCCGCCTTCGGGCTGGCCGTCGGCGTCCATCAGCACGCCGGTGCGGCTGCGCACGGCGCGATAGAAATGCTCCATGCGCGGCTGCTTGCGGGCGCCCATCCAGCTGCGGAACTCGGCGACCGTGGTGATGAAATGGCGATCGACGCGGATGTCCAGCGGCACCCCGGCCGCCGCGCAGACCTGTTCGATGTCCCGCGCCAGCCGCCATTCGCCCGGCTCGACGACGATCAGCCGGGCCGGCTTCAGCGAGGCGAGCGAGGCCGCCAGCGCTGCGGCCAGCGTGGCGTGCGGGTGGGCGTCGGTCGCGAGGTAGGTGACGGGCCAGCCCCGGGCGTCCAGCGTGGCGTGGAAATGCCGCATCGCCGACAGGAAGATCGCGATCCGGGTCTTGTGGCTCCAGACGTAGTTCGCCTCGGCCGGGGCCTCGCACATCCAGACCCGGTCCTGCGCCGGGTCGAAGCCGTCAAGGGCTGCGGAATGTTCGTCCAGTTGATCGCCGAGCACGGCGATGAGATTGCGCATGGGAAAGGTTCATGTGGGAAGGGAATTCAGGGCCGGCGCGGCGTCCCGGCCGGTACCCGCAGCCCTGGCGTCGGCGAGGCCGACGCGGCGCTGGACCCGGCTGCGGCACCTGCCGACGACCGTCGGCTGCGGCAGGCATCGGAGCAGTAGCGCACCTCGTCCCAGACCTTCTCCCACTTCTTCCGCCAGGCGAATGGACGCTGGCAGACGGCGCAGGTCTTCTCGGGCAGATGGGGCTTGCGGTGGGGCACGGGTGCGGCTTTCGGCGGCGTGATGGCCGGATTGTGCACGAGGTCTGGCGCGCGCTTGGCAAGGCCTGGCAGCGCTCGGCGACAAGGCCGGGCGGAGGGTTGTTGCGCTCCGGAGCGCGCGCCCGAAGCCTTCAGGCCGTGGCGGTGGCCGAGGGCAGGGCCTGCCCGATGCGGCGTGACCGGATATCGTCCAGCGTCCGGCCGATCGCCGACTGCAGCCGCACCATTTCCAGCTGCTGCCAGGTGGCGCGTTCGCCGCTGCGGATCAGCGCCAGCACTTCGGCTTCGCTGCGCAGGCGCATCAGCTTGCGGGGATCGACCAGGCGGTAGTCGGGGAAGATGTTGATGTCGCCGGTATAGCGCTGGTTGATCACCGAGCGGGTCATCGTGACCCAGCGTTCGAGCGCCGGATGGCGCTGCGCCGGGCCTTGCAGCGCGGCGAGGTTGGCGTCGACCACTTCCAGGGTGATCCGCCGCAGCGCCTTGCGGTAGCGGCCCAGCGCGCCGCTGCCGCCGCCGGTGGCGGCACGCAGGAACGGCAGCACCAGCGGATTGGTCTGGCTGACGACGAAGTGGTTGACCGCGTAGAGCCGGCCGATGCGCTTGGTCGGCAGGTCGTCGCTGACCGAGCCGTCGACCCAGCGGCGGCTTTCCAGGTACGGCAGCCGTTCGCCCTGCGGGCCCTTGGCCATCAGCATCACCGGCGGCAGGATGCCGGGCACGGCCATGGTCGCCAGCAGCGCCTCGCGCAGGCAGACCGATGGCGAGGCGATGGCGTTCAGCAGCCGCGAGGTCTGGTGGCGCTCGGCCGGGGCGATGGAGATATTGATGCGCCGGCCGGTCAGGGCCTGCGCCTGCTGGAAGCTCAGGTCGGGCACCAGGCGTTCGACCATGTCGCGAACGCCGGCGGGGGAAATCGACGACGGCCGCAGCGCCGACATCCGCTGCCACAGGCTGGTTTCGCGGCGTACTTCGGCCAGCAGGAAGCCGGGCTCGAACATCCGCACCAGTTCGTCGTCGGTATGGGTGCCGGCGATCGACGCCACCAGCGCGCCACCGCTGGAACCGCACATGACGTTCGGCAGCAGCTGCTGTTCCCACAGCGCCTTGACCACGCCGACATGGAAGTAGAACAGCGAGCCGGAGCCGCTGAGCATCAGCGCCGAGCGGCCGTAGCAGGCGCTGGCGCGCTCGAAGAAATCGTGGCGGACCGGCCACGGCAGGTCGTCCGCCGCCGGGCTGGCCAGATGCTCCAGCACCGCGATCACTTCGGCGACGTAGTCGTGGATCAGCTGCTTGGTGCCGTAGCGGGCTCGCCGGTACAGCGCCGAATTGCCCATGCCGTCAAGGTTGCCGTGCACGCCTTCGTTCAGCGTGTACAGCAGGCCGGCGTTGTCGCCGGCTTCGCGCAGCGCGCGCAGCTGGGTCAGGCGCTTGCGGACCGAGCGGAAGTCATAGCGGGCGGAGGCGTCGCGCTGCTGCCAGCCGGCGGCGCCGGAGTGGCGGTCGTGGGCTTCGGCTGCTTCGCGCCATTCGGCGTGGCTGCAGGCCTGGGCCATCTGCTGCTCGTAGCGGGCAAGGCGGGTCAGCGGGGGCATGGTCAGGCATCGAACGGAGGCGGGTGCCGGCGCCGGAGCGGCATCGGTCTGAAACCCGCAGGCTGCGCAGGATAACGGGGGCGACGGGCCGTCGGCACCTCGAACCGGCGGCGGGCCGCTGCCTGCCTGGCAACGGTGGCGGCGGGACGGCGATGAACCTTCATCGCCGCCCCGCCGCTGGCCGGGGCTCAGGCCAGCTCGAAGCCGGCGTAGCCCTTGCGCTGTACCTCGCTGCAGGCCTCGCGATACGCCGGCAGGCCGCCGATGTAGCTCAGCAGGCGGCTCGGCTTGCCTTCGATGTTGGCCCCCGTGTACCAGGAGCGGGTCTTGGCGACCAGCGTCTGCGCGGCCAGTTCGTCGTGGTGGGCCAGCCAGCTGGCTTCGGTTTCGGCCGCCGGCTCCATGCGCGTGCGGCCTTCCTTGACCAGATGCTCGATGCATTCGGTGATCCACTGCACCTGGTGCTGCAGGCAGGTCGGCGCGTTGCAGAACGCGGCCGCCGGCGCGTACGGCGCGCTGGTGGTGAACAGGTTCGGATAGCCGTGGATCTGCAGGCCCATCGTGGTGCGGACCTCGCCTTTCCACTCGCTGCGCAGGCTGCGGCCGCCGGTGCCGCGGATGTCGATGGCGGTGAGGCCGCCGGTGCCGGCGTCGAAGCCGGTGGCCAGGATGATCACGTCCAGCGCGATCTCGCCGGCGGAGGTGCGGATGCCGGTTTCGGTGATCTCGACGATCGGCGTTTCGCGCAGGTCGACCAGCGACACGTTGTCGCGGTTGTAGACATCGAAATAGCCGTTCTCCAGCGGTACCCGGCGCGTGCCGAAGCCGTGGTCGGCCGGCACCAGCTTGGCGGCGAGCTTCGGATCGCGGATGCGGGCGCGGATCTTCTCGCGCACGAATTCGGAGATTTCCTCGCTGACGGCGGCATCGGTCAGCAGTTCCATGAAGCCGGCCACCCAGATGCGCAGCGAGCCGTCGGCCCACAGCCGTTCCAGCGTGGCGCGGCGCTGTTCGGGCGTCAGGCTGAAGTACGGGCTGCTTTCGGCCGCTTCGTCGAAGCCGACGAAGGTGGTCCAGATCGCTTCGCGGGTCTGCGGATAGCGGGCGCGCATCGCGGCGCGCTCGGCTTCGCCGTAGGTCGGGTTGATCATCGGTACCGCGTAGTTGGCGGTGCGCTGGAACACCGTGAGGCTTGCGACTTCTGGGGCGATCGTCTGGATCACCTGGATGCCGGTGGCGCCGGTGCCGATCACGCCGACCCGCTTGCCCTTCAGGTCCACGCCTTCGCGCGGCCAGCGGGCGGTGTGCACCAGCCGGCCCTTGAAGCGGTCATGGCCCTTGAACGGCGGCACCACCGGCGCCGACAGCGGCCCGAGGGCGGTGATCAGGAAGCGCGCGGCAATGGTTTCGCCGGTGCTGGTCGTCACCTGCCAGCGGCGTGCCGACTCGTCCCAGCGGGCGCTGTCAACCCGGCTGTTGAAGGTGATGTCGCGACGCAGGTCGAAGCGGTCGGCCACGTGGCGGAAGTACGCCGACGACTCGGTGTGGTCGACATAGCGCTGCTTCCAGTCCCAGTCCGCCAGCAGCTCGTCGGAGAACCAGTACTGGTAGATGTGCGACGGCGAATCGGTACGGGCGCCGGGATAGCAGTTCCAGTACCAGGTACCGCCGACGTCCGATGCGGCGTCGACCACCCGCACGTTGAGCCCCAGCTTGCGCAGGGACCAGAGCTGGTAGAGGCCGGTGAAGCCGGCGCCGATGATCAGGGCATCGACGGTGGCACTGCGGTTGACTGCGGGGCTGCCGTGGCCTGGGGCTGTGGCCGGAACTGCGCTCATGCTGATCTCCTCCTCGTGGGTGCGGACCGGTGGTCCTTCGCGTCTGCCGGCATCGGCGGTGCAGCCGCAATGCAGGGACAGCCGGATCATGCGCCGCCCGGCCGTCATCCAGTTGGCAGAACGCGCAACACTGTTGGCATCATGCGCAAGCCCGGTCCCCGTCTGGTTCGCCCTAGGTCATGCCCGGTTACCTGATTCGCAGCGTGATTCTTGAAGGCGCCGATGCGCTCTTGCGCAGCCACGGCCAGCGACCGGCCGTGCTGGCCCGCCGCGCCGGCCTGCCGCCGGCGGCGCTCGGCGATCCCGACCAGCGGGTGCCTGCGGCGGCGGTGCTCCGCTTCTTCGCGCTGGCCTCGGATGCCGCCGGCCTGCCGGATTTCGGCTTGCGGCTGGCCCGCAACGCGCGGCTGGCGGCGCTGATCGGCCCGCTCTGGGTGCTGCTGCGCAACGCCCGCAACGTGCGCCAGCTGTGCGACGAGCTGGTCGACAACTTCGATCTCTACAGCGATGCCGCGCTGGTCGGCCTGACGCCGCTGCCCGGTGGCCGCGCCGCGCTGCTGTCCTGGTCCACCACCCAGGGTCAGGAACTGCAGGAACTGCAAATGGCCGAGTTCTCGCTGGCCGTGCTGGCGGCCGAACTGCGCGTGCGCCTCGGCCGCGACTGGCAACCGCAGGCCGTGCTGTTCCGCCACGCCCGGCCCGCAGGCACGCTGCACCTGCACCGCGCGGTGTTCGGCGACGACCTGCGCTTCAACCAGGACGTCAACGCGCTGCTGCTCGATGGCGACACCCTCGACACCCCGCTGACCCCGCGCAGCGCCGCCGCCCGCGCGCTGGCCAGCCGGCTGGTGCGGATCGAGGAACAGCGCGAGAGCCCGCACGCCGTCGCCCACAACGCCGAGGCCGTGATCCGCGCGCTGATGCCGTATGCGCCGTGCACGCTCGCCGCCGTCGCCGAGGCGCTCGGCGTCGCCCCGCGCACCTTGCAGCTGCACCTGCAGCGCGAGGGCACCGCCTTCGCGCGCCTGCGCGACGCCGTACGCGCCGACCTGGCCGGCAAGTTCCTGCACGACTCCCGGCTCGGCGCAGCGGAAATCGGCGAAATCCTCGGCTACGCCGACCCCACCTCGTTCAGCCGCGCCTTCCGCCGCTGGAACGGCAATGCCCTGCGGCGAATGCGCCGCCCCGGCACAAAACCCTGACACCGTTCACCGCTTTCCGGCGCGCACCTGCGTGCTAAACTTCCACCCGTCGCGCTCGTAGCTCAGCTGGATAGAGTGCTTCCCTCCGAAGGAAGAAGTCAGAGGTTCGAATCCTCTCGAGCGCACCAAATTCAGGAACTTGAAGGCCTGTCGCCCGAACCGCGACAGGCCTTTTTGCTATGCGCCGCTGCAAGCCGTGCAAGCGCTGCACCGGCGTCCGCACGATGGCAGACGTTCGTCGCGCGGCCCGGACGCGCTGTTCCGCAGGCCGCCCACATTGCCAAGCGCATCGGCGCACAGCTGCGCGCATGCCGGGCATCTTCAGGGCATCGTCATCGCAGCAACGGCCGTGGTAAAGGTCCGTTCGAGATAACTGCAGCAGTGCGGCGGAGCTGAAAAATGGACTTGCCAGCGTCATCCGATTTGAAATCGATCCTGCATTCCAGCCGGGCCAACATCTACTACCTGCAGCACTGTCGGGTGCTCGTCAACGGCGGCCGGGTGGAGTATGTGACCGACGAGGGACGACAGTCCCGCTACTGGAACATTCCGATCGCCAATACGACGACGGTGCTGCTCGGTACGGGAACCTCGGTCACCCAGGCCGCCATGCGGGAGTTGGCTAAAGCCGGGGTGCTGGTGGGCTTCTGCGGTGGCGGAGGAACGCCGCTGTACTCCGCGAACGAGGTGGATATCGACGTCGCCTGGTTTTCGCCGCAGAGCGAGTATCGACCGACGGAGTACTTGCAACGTTGGATGCGATTCTGGTTCGACGATGCACGGCGGCTGGCTGCTGCCCGGGCGTTCCAGAAAGCGCGGCTGGAGAGGATTGGACAGGCGTGGTCGAGCCGTCCGTTGGTCGAGGCCGGGTTCGAGGTGGATGTCGATAGTCTCCAGCGTGCGATCCAGGCATCCAAGGCTCATCTGGATGCGGCCCCTGACACCGTCTGTTTGCTGACCGAGGAAGCCCGCCTGAGCAAGCAGTTGTACCTGTTCGCGGCGCGTGCGAGCCGTTACGGCGAATTCACTCGTGCCAAACGGGGCAGTGGCACCGATCCGGCCAATCGCTTCCTCGATCACGGCAACTACCTCGCTTATGGCCTCGCAGCGACCGCCACCTGGGTGCTCGGTCTGCCACACGGCTTGGCGGTCTTGCACGGCAAGACTCGCCGGGGCGGGCTGGTGTTCGATGTCGCCGATCTGGTCAAGGATGCGGCGATCCTGCCGCAGGCGTTCCTGTCTGCGGTTCGTGGTGATGACGAGCAGGAGTTCCGTAGCGGCTGCATCGACAGCCTGACGCGCAGCGAATCGCTTGATTTCATGATCGACACGGTCAAGGCCGTGGCGGACGAGATCGGAGCCGAACCAGCGTGAACGTGCTGCTGGTCTGCCAGTGCGACAAGCGTGCGTTGGTTGAGTCGCGCCGGATCCTCGACCAGTTCGCCGAGCGGCGCGGCACTCGAACCTGGCAGACGCCCATCACCCAGGCCGGGCTCGATACCTTGCGACGGCTGCTGCGCAAGACCGCGCGCAAGAACACAGCGGTGGCCTGCCATTGGCTGCGCGGTCGCGACCAGAGCGAGTTGCTGTGGATCGTCGGCGATGCCCGGCGATTCAATGCGGAAGGTGCGGTGCCCACCAACACAACGACGCGGGACGTGTTGCGCAGCCGTGATGAGAACGACTGGCACAGCCTGCGGCTCATCCACCTGCTGGCGGCGCTTGCCGCTCTGCTCCACGACCTCGGCAAGGCCAGCCGGGCGTTTCAGGAACGACTGGCCGGCAAACGCGTGGAGCGCAACGAGTATCGGCACGAATGGACTTCGTTGCGCCTGTTCCAGGCCTTTGTCGGCCCCGATGCGACGGATGAAGGCTGGCTCAAGCGGCTGATCGAACCGTCTGCCGACGATGACCGGACCTGGACCGAACGTCTGCAGTGCGATGGTCTGGACGCGGTTGTCGACAAGCCGCTGGCCAGCCTGCCGCCGCTGGCCCGGGTCGTGGGCTGGCTGGTGGTCACGCACCATCGGTTGCCCATGAAGCCAGCGAGCGATTCCACCGGCAAGGCGTTGTGGCTCGGTGCGCGTGATGCCAGCTTCCGGGCCGGCCAGCTCGACGACCTGCTACGCAAGATCGCAGCGGACTGGAATGAGCGGCCTGCGGGCGACGACCGCAAGCGGGTCGAGGCCTACTGGCATTTTCCGAAGGGCTTGCCGGTGACCTCGGCACCGTGGCGCAAGCGCGCCGCCCGGGTGGCCCAGCGACTACTGCCGCTGGCCAGCCGAGCGGACACCGAAAACTGGCTCGACGATCCGTATCTCATGCACCTGTCGCGCCTGAGCCTGATGCTCGCAGATCATCACTACTCCGGGCTGACCGCGCCGGCGGAACGCGAGAAGGGCGAAGAGGGCCATGCGTTGTACGCCAATACCGATCGCAGCACGGGCCAGTACAACCAGCCGCTGGATGAACACCTGATCGGCGTCGAGAAGCATGCCGGCATCGTCGTCCATGCCTTGCCGGGCTTCGAGCGCGAGTTGCCGCGCCTGGCGCGGCACAAGGGCCTGCGCAAGCGGAGCCTGGACGAGCGCTTCCGCTGGCAGGATCGTGCCAGCGACACCGCCGCAGCGATTCGAGAACGCGCCGCCCGGCAGGGCGCATTCATCGTCAACATGGCCTCCACCGGTTGCGGCAAGACCCTGGCCAATGCCCGGATCATGTACGCGCTCGCCGACCCGGATCACGGCCTGCGCTGCGCCTTCGCGCTCGGTCTGCGCACCCTGACCCTGCAGACCGGTCAGGCCTTTCGGGCGCTGCTGCAAGCCTCCGAAGACGAGCTGGCGATTCGCGTCGGTGGTGCTGCAGGGCGCGAACTGTTCGAGCATTTCGAGTCCCTGGCCGAACGTTCCGGCTCGGCTTCGTCCCAGGCCCTGCTGCCGGAGGACGGTCGGGTGCTCTATGAGGGCAACCTCGACCAGCCGCTACTGCAGCGGGCGATGAAGGACCCGCAGGTGCGCGCGCTGCTGGCGGCGCCGATGCTGGTTTGTACCGTCGACCATCTGGTGCCGGCCACCGAGAATACGCGCGGCGGCCGGCAGATCGCGCCGATGCTGCGGTTGATGAGCAGCGATCTGGTGCTCGACGAGCTGGATGATTTCGATCTCGACGACCTGCCGGCGCTGACCCGTCTGGTCTACTGGTCCGGCCTGCTGGGCACGCGGGTGCTGGTGTCCTCGGCAACGCTGCCACCGTCACTGGTCAAGGGCATGTACGAGGCCTATCGCGCCGGGCGCGCGATCTACCAGCGGCATCGCGGCGAACCGTACGGCGCGCCGGTCGACATCTGCTGCGCCTGGTTCGACGAATTCCACCAGCAGGCGCAGGACTGCGCTGATGACGCTGTATTCGAAGCGGCTCACCTCGCGTTCGCGGAGAAGCGTCATGCCCGCCTGGGGCAGGATCTTGTCCGTCGTCGCGCGCGACTGGAAGCGCTCGACCTGGCTGGCCTGAAGAAGGAAGCGATGCGCGAGCAGCTGGCGCTGAAGGCGCGCGACGCTGCGCTGGCGCTGCACGTCGCGCATCACACAGTCGATCCGGGGAGTGGCAAACGGGTCAGCTTCGGACTGATCCGCATGGCCAACATCAGCCCGCTGGTCGATGTCGCGCTGGCGCTGTACCGGCTCGGCGTGCCGGCAGGCTTTCGCATACACCTGTGCGTCTATCACTCGCAGTTCCCGCTGCTGATGCGCTCGGCGATCGAGCGGCGTCTGGATCAGGCGCTCGACCGCCGCAAACCCGATGCGGTATTCGCACTGCCGGATATTCGCTCCAGGCTCGACGCGGCAGCAGAAGCCGACCAGCTGTTCATCGTGCTCGGCTCGCCGGTGACCGAAGTCGGTCGGGACCACGACTACGACTGGGCGGTGGTCGAACCCTCGTCGATGCGCTCGCTGATCCAGCTCGCGGGTCGCGTGCGCCGCCATCGACTGTCGGCCTGCGACACACCGAATCTGGCGATCTTCGATCACAACCTGAAGTGCTTCGAGGACACGGGGAAAGCGGCGTACTGCCAGCCGGGCTTCGAGGGCGATGAGGAATTCAGACTCAGCACGCACAGCCTGCAGACCCTCCTGCGTGAAGACGAGCGCGACGTGATCGACGCTCGGCCGCGCATCGTCGAGCGGCCCGAGGCCGAGCGTCGTCGCTACAACGCCAAGCTGGTCGATCTGGAACACGAGCGCCTTCGCCGGGCGATGCAGCGACAGCAGGCATGGCTCAATGCCAGCAGCTTCTGGGCGCAGCCGTTACTGCACCTGACCGGCGTGGCCGCGCAGCAGCAACCGTTCCGCCAGCAGACTCTTCAGCAGGTCGAGGTGTGCCTGCTGCCGAACGACGATGAGGACGACTGCCTGCTGCATCGGCTGCACGAGGAGAAGGACCGGCGCGATGATCTCTGGGTCGATGTCGACGAGGCGCGGCATCATCGCGTTGCAGACCATCGCGTGCGTGGCATCGGCATCGATGCCTGGGCGGGCACCGATTACCTCACGGAACTGGCGCAGCTAGCTGAAGTGATGGAAATGCCGCTACTTGCCTGCGCCGAACGCTATGGCGGCGTGACACTACCCAGGTCCGATGAAGGTTGGTGGTTTCACCCGGCGCTAGGGTTTTCAAGAAAGCGCTGACGCCCGATCAGTTCTGGATCGCGATCAACTGCGCGCGCAGTTTCGGCAACTTGTCGAGCACCGTATCCCAGACCATCTGCAGGTTGATCTCGAAGTAACCATGCGCAACGGATTGCGCATGCCCTTCATCCCGGTCCAGGGCACATCGGGATGCGCCGCGACGAACTCGGCTTCAACACTCATCAATCGGCTTGCCGCTTCGCCGACGATGATCAGATTCATCAACACCGCCTGCTGCGTGCGCTTGTCATCGAGGAAATCCTCGAAGGCCATGCCTTCGGTGTAGCTCGAAGCCAGACCGATGCCTTCGATCATCTGCGCCAGCAGGGTTCCGATCCGGTCCACGCTCAGATCGGGCGTGCTTCCGCCAGCACCTGATCCCGGAATGCTGGCGGCAGGTCGCCCGGCGTCAGCAGATCCACTTTCACACCGAGCAGCGCTTCCAGTTCGACCTAAAGTGCCCCGAGATCCAGCAGCGTGGCCCCGGGCAAGGCGTCGACCAGCAGATCCAGATCGCTGTGCTCGGTGGCGCGACCGGTGGCGGTCGAACCGAACACCCTCGGATTCGTCGTCCTGTGAAGATTCGCAAGCCTTTGAATCGTTTGGCTATGCAGCTCGAGTGCGGATGATGGGTTCACGGGATTCCGACCCTGTTGGAACTGCTTTTCTGCCTACGCGGCAGTGAAAAGTCGCTTCAGCCGCCAGCAACTATTTCTGAGCTGCCTCTACGGCAGTGATTGCAAAAACCCCTTCGAGGTGTAGATTCGGCATCGCGGCATAGTTTCGTCGCTTCAACTGGCAGTAACTAGGAAAAAAACTCTAAAGCTTCCGGACGAGACTGGCATCTCATCCGGAACAGCAACGTCGAGCTTGTGAGGCCGACCCCTAACCCCGAGGGACTGTCGCGGTATGGAGGATAGAGATATGGCTGACCATCACATGACGAGAAGATAAGGATCGTCATCGGTGCTTTTGTCATATCCCCGGAGCAACGTTGCTCTGGGGATTCTAAGCAGTTTCATATGTGTCTGAAACGGAGTTCCTGTCATGAACGACATGACCGGGGACCGTCGCTCAGCTTTCTACTCGGCTATCCAGCGCTTTCTGCAAGAACGCCGCGACGCCAAACTCGAAAAGCTGACGCCTGACGATCCCAAGCGTGATGAACTGATCGCGCAATTCATCCCTGAAACCTGGCTCGACGATGCCGCCCGGCGCGTCGGCCAGATCCAGGCGGTGACCCACTCGCTGAAAGCCATCCATCCGGATGCGCGCGGTACCAGTCTTTACAGGCCGCCGGATCAGTTGCCAGTTCGGGACGAAATCGGCAGCCACTCGCTAGGGCCGGATTTCGCCGGTGACGTGGTCGGCAACGCGGCGGCGCTCGACGTCTACAAGTTCCTGCGGGTGACGGTCGATGGCCGCAGCCTGCTGGACTGGATGCTGGCCGGTGATGCCGATCTGAAAGCGGCCATGAGCTCGAAGCCAGCGCTGGCCGAGGGCTGGATCGAGGCATTCATTGGCCTGGTCCAGCCGCGCGGTGTGGCGGCCTCCCACACGCGGGCCAAGCAACTGTTCTGGCTGACCGGCAGCGATGCGGCCGACGATGCGGATTACCACCTCCTGGCGCCGCTGTATGCCAGCTCATTGGCGCAAGCGGTCTACTTCAGCATCCAGGAAAGCCGGTTCAGCGAAGCCGCAAAGACGGCCCGCCAGGCCAAACGCGAGCAGCGCCAGCACGATAGTGGCTACGCCGACTACCCGAACCTTGCCATCCAGAAGCTCGGCGGCACCAAGCCGCAGAACATCAGCCAGCTGAACAGCGAGCGGCGCGGCGACAACTACCTGTTGGCGTCCTTGCCACCGCACTGGAAGTCGGAGCCGGTCAAGGCTCCGTTTGGGGTCGAATCGGCATTTCCTCTATTTGCCCGGCGCAAACTCGTGCGGCAGTCAGTGCGGGCCTTGAAGCGCTTCCTCGAAAGCGATCCCGATCCGACGATGGAAACCCGCGATCGCGTTGAGGACTTGCTTACCGAGATCATCGACGAACTGGTGGGCTTCGCCGCCGAGCTTCATCAAGCGTTGGAACCGGGCTGGAGCGCCGACCACCGCTGCGAGCTGACGGAGGAAGAACAGCTCTGGCTCGATCCCGATCGCGCCGAAACCGATACTGATTTCGCTGCTGACTGGCAACGGATGGATTGGCCTGCTCGGCTGGGCAAGCGCTTCGGCAATTGGCTGAACGGTGCGCTGGAAGGGAAATTGCCGGTCGGCAGCATCGAACAACGGCATTGGGCGAAGGAACTGCTGCTCGATGCGCAATGGGCGGGCAAGCTTTACGAGCAGCGAACCCGGCTGGAGGCGCCGCACTACATCCCGACGCGAGGTGCGTCGTGAGCCGGCTTCCCGACAGCAGCGGCCTGCTGATCCTGCCGCGCCTGCGTATCCAGAACGCCAACGCGATCTCCAGCCCGCTCACCCACGGCTTCCCGGCGATGTCCGCGTTCGTCGGCCTGATGTGGGCCTTGCAGCGCAAATTGACACCGGTCCTCGGGCCCAGGCTGCGTCTGAGCAGTGTCGGCGTGATCTGCCATGACCATGACGAGCAGGTGACGGAAGACGGCTACACGCGCGCGTTTCGCCTGACGCGCAATCCGGTCGACAAGGACGGCAGCACGGCGGCGATTGTCGAGGAAGGCCGAATCCATCTCGACATCACGCTGGTGTTCGGCGTCGACGGCGGGCTCGTCGACGAGGGTGATGCCGAGCGGGCTGCCGTCGCCAGGCAGATCGCCGACATCCTGTCGCAGATGCGGGTGGCCGGCGGCACGGTGCTGCCGGCGGCACGGACGTGGCGCTGGTCTCAGCCTCAGCTGTTGCCGATCCCGGAAGACCCGTCCGATCGCGGTCCATGGTTCCGATCGCTGCGTCGCCGTTGGCTGCCCGGCTTTGCACTGGTCAGCCGTGACGACCTGCTGGCAGAGGCGGTGGCCGGTAGCACCCTGCCGGGCAGCGCAATCGAAGCCTGGCTGAAGTTGTCACGCCTGAACTGGTCGCCACCAGCCGAAGCGGACCCGCAGTCTGGCCGGCACGAATGGCAGCACGACCGTACACGCGGCTGGATCGTGCCGATCCCGGTCGGCTACGGCGTGCTCGTCGAGCATCCGGCGGACGCCGTCGCCAACGCCCGTGACCCGACCGTGCCGTTCCGCTTCGTCGAAAGCCTGTATTCGATCGGCCAGTGGATCGGCCCGCACCGCCTGCAGTCCTGGCACGAGCTGCTCTGGTACCCCGAACACGATCCTGCATCCGGCCTTTACCGCGTACGCAACGGCTATGCCGTCGCCACTTCCTTCAACTGAATTCTGGAGTCATTCCATGTCTGACAACACGCTCAAGACTGCTTCCGTGCTGGCGTTCGAACGCAAGCTGGATCCTTCCGATGCTCTTTTCTTCTCCGGCAACTGGAGCGAACGCGCCGGTGACCACGCATGGCCCGGCGTGACGCTGCGTGAAAAGTCCGTGCGCGGCACGATTTCCAATCGTCTCAAGACCAAGGATCAGGATTCGGCGAAGCTGGATGCCGCGATCGAAAATCCCAACCTGCAAAAGGTCCATGTGGCCGCGCTTCCAGCCGAGGCCGATACGCTGAAGGTGCGCTTCACCTTGCGGGTGCTGGCCGGCACCGGCACCCCTTCGGCGTGCAACGATGCGGCGTACCGGCACAAGCTGGTCGCCACTGCAGCGAGCTACGTGAAGACGCACGGCTTCACCGAACTGGCGCGGCGTTATGCCATCAATCTCGCCAATGGCCGCTTCCTGTGGCGCAACCGCATCGGCGCCGAGCAGGTGGAAGTGCAGATTGCGCAACGGGTCGACGGCAAGGCCGCCCGGACCTGGACTTTCGACGCACTGGCCCTGTCGCTGCGTGGGTTCACCGTCGAAGCTGCGGCCGCCACCGGGCTGAACGAGCTTGCCGCGCTGATCGCCGGCGCGCTGGCGGGCGAGCATCACCTATTGCTGGAGATTTCTGCTTTCGTCCGCGTGGGTGCGGGTCAGGAAGTGTTCCCATCGCAGGAATTGATCCTTGATCGCGGCCGCAGCGACAGGAGCAGGACGCTCTACGACATCAATGGCGTGGCGGGTATCCACTCACAGAAGCTCGGCAACGCCATTCGCACCATCGACACCTGGTATCCGGAGGCCGAAGAGCTGGGGCCGATCGCCGTCGAGCCTTACGGTTCGGTGACCACGCTGGGCAAGGCCTACCGGCAGCCGAAGGCCAAGGTGGATTTCTACACGCTGCTCGACAACTGGATGCTCAAGGACAAGGTGCCGGATGAAGGCAACCAGCACTACGTGATGGCGGTACTGGTACGCGGTGGCGTATTCGGCGATGCAGGCTGAGCCATGGATCACTACCTCGACCTGCGGCTCCGGGCGGATCCGGAGCTTCCCCCTCACCAGCTGATGGATGCCCTGTTTGCGCGGCTGCATCGGGCGCTGGTGCACGGCAGCCATCGTGACATCGGCCTGAGTTTTCCCGATGCCCGGCAAGGCCCGCGCGTCAGCCTGGGCAGCCGGCTGCGGCTTCACGGAACAGCAACGGCACTGGCACGGCTGGATCCGCCGTCCTGGCTGGTCGGCATGAAGGACCACGTCGACGCCGCCGGGGCGCTCGCCGTGCCCGAAGCAGCCAGCGCCATCGCTGTCCGGCGCGTTCAAGCCAAGAGCAATGTCGACCGCCTGCGCCGCCGGCAGATGAAGCGCAAGGGCTGGACGTCCGCCGAAGCCACCGCCGCGATTCCGGACTCGGCCGCCGAAAACCTCGACCTGCCGTTCCTGACCGTCCGCAGCCAAAGCACCGGCCAGACCTTCCGCCTGTTCGTTCGGCAATACCCGATGCCATCGGTCGCCACAGGGGAGTTCAACGGCTATGGCCTGAGCACCGAAGCGACGCTGCCCCTTTTCTGACCCAAATTCCGGAACGGGTAGGCAAGCCAATGAATTCAAAGGCTTGGCGACCCGTTCCGGCAAAGGGTCAGACGAAGGCTTGCGATGACTTCGGTTTGTAGATCAAAACGTTAGGTATGCAATGCTGTAGTTCACTGCCGCGTAGGCAGCTCAGAAATCAGCGCCATCAGGCGCGCTTGGGGCCTTGGCGTTCACTGCCGCGTAGGCAGCTCAGAAAAAGAACCTGAGCCGTCGCAGATGGCGCACGACGTTCACTGCCGCGTAGGCAGCTCAGAAAGTCGTGCGCAGCATTGACGTGCGCGCCGCTGCGTTCACTGCCGCGTAGGCAGCTCAGAAAACGGCGCGGCCCACGGCGGGCGTGGGTGGCGAGTTCACTGCCGCGTAGGCAGCTCAGAAATGCACGATTACGCGCGCCAGCCGGTAGCGCCCGTTCACTGCCGCGTAGGCAGCTCAGAAAAACCGCTGGCTGCACGACTACTGCGGAATGCCGTTCACTGCCGCGTAGGCAGCTCAGAAAGATGAAGACCTATCTGTTTTCCTACCCGTATGGTTCACTGCCGCGTAGGCAGCTCAGAAAGCCAGGTGCTGGCGGATGCGCAGCGGTCTCCGTGTTCACTGCCGCGTAGGCAGCTCAGAAAATCGAGGGCGCGCAACCGGCGCTGCGCCGCTCGTTCACTGCCGCGTAGGCAGCTCAGAAAGCTGAACGAATCGGCCTCCGGGGAGCGAATCGGTTCACTGCCGCGTAGGCAGCTCAGAAAAGGACTCGCCGAGGCCGGTCAGACCGGTGGCGGTTCACTGCCGCGTAGGCAGCTCAGAAAGTCACAGACGGCGGCGAGGTTCGACGGCAAGGGTTCACTGCCGCGTAGGCAGCTCAGAAACGTGTCCGAGTCCCCAAAGCCAGCGTATCCGCGTTCACTGCCGCGTAGGCAGCTCAGAAAATGCCGCCGAGCTGGCCGAGGTTCGCGAGCGGTGTTCACTGCCGCGTAGGCAGCTCAGAAAAGTGACGCCGCGCGTAACAGATGGCATCGCGCGTTCACTGCCGCGTAGGCAGCTCAGAAACCTCGGAAAACCAATTACCGTTCGTCGGATTTGTTCACTGCCGCGTAGGCAGCTCAGAAAGTGAAGCGCGTCGAGGCCTGGTGGAGGGACCGGTTCGCTGCCGCGTAGGCAGCTCAGAAAGAGCGTGACCGCGCCGACCGCCGCAAACTCTGGTTCACTGCCGCGTAGGCAGCTCAGAAAGTGGCCGGCTTCGATCCCGCCACTGCCACCGCGTTCACTGCCGCGTAGGCAGCTCAGAAATTCGGGGCAAGCGTTAATCGGAGTAGTTCAATGTTCACTGCCGCGTAGGCAGCTCAGAAAAGCCGCGAGGGTTGTTTCGCCGCCCTTCTCGTGTTCACTGCCGCGTAGGCAGCTCAGAAAATCACGCCACGGGTGACGCCAACAACGTGCATGTTCACTGCCGCGTAGGCAGCTCAGAAAAGCGAAAATAAGTATCAAACCAGCACGCCGGGGTTCACTGCCGCGTAGGCAGCTCAGAAACGGACGGACACCTCCGCGCGCCATGCTTCAGCGTTCACTGCCGCGTAGGCAGCTCAGAAAGAGCGGTAGCAGCGAACGAGCCAATACGAAATGTTCACTGCCGCGTAGGCAGCTCAGAAATGTAACAACCCGAACAAAGTCCGATATTCCGGGTTCACTGCCGCGTAGGCAGCTCAGAAAAGCGTCGAGGGCATCCGGCAGCGACACGAACCGTTCACTGCCGCGTAGGCAGCTCAGAAAAAAGTGGCAGGCGGTCACCTCAAGGTGTCGACGTTCACTGCCGCGTAGGCAGCTCAGAAATTGCCGGCGCTGGTGATGTCGCTGCCCAGCTTGTTCACTGCCGCGTAGGCAGCTCAGAAAGGTCACGTCCGGCACCGGCATCACTTTCGTGAGTTCACTGCCGCGTAGGCAGCTCAGAAAACGGCATCGCCGTACACGGCTGCGAACGTGGTGTTCACTGCCGCGTAGGCAGCTCAGAAAGGCCGCGCCGGAGCTGTACGTGCAGAAGTATCGTTCACTGCCGCGTAGGCAGCTCAGAAAACTGGGCCGATGTAGCGGCCCCGGCCCTCGAAGTTCACTGCCGCGTAGGCAGCTCAGAAAACGGTGCCGCTGCCGGTGCCGATGTCCAGAAAGTTCACTGCCGCGTAGGCAGCTCAGAAAGGGTACTTCTGAACGTACTGCAAATAGCCAACCAGCTGCGCATCCATTGCCAGCCAAACTGCGCACCGCTGCCATAGATGCTGATCACCTGCTGCCAGCAAGTTGAGCAATTGAGTTAAGGCACATCGATCGGAGCAGCGGACGAAAGCCCGGTTCGGGATTCTGCGATTAGTCGCACCGTGATCGAACACGATCTGGGTGACCTCGGTACCCATCTGCGGCAGCGTTCTCGTCGAAGCGGAAATGAAGATGTCCGTCGCTCATCCGTAGCCCGTTCACAGCCTTCGGATCACTGACTATCCGGCGCTCGTCCGCCGCGCGAAGGCGTAAGGAGCAGAAAGCCGCTCGGCAAAGCGATCTTAAGGATTCTCTGATTAACCCCCCTTGTTTGGTAAAATTTGGATATCGGAAACAGCAAGGGAATCAACGCCATGAAG
>NZ_JBIMKV010000019.1:0-72089 GCF_051860985.1 Nevskia sp.
CCATAGAATCGCTATGGCCTGCGGTTCGCGCCTCGCCCGGCGGCCTTTTGACCTGCAACGCAGCGACCAAAGCAATTGATGACAGGCCCTAGCGGCGCGCCAGGTCGTCGATCAGCGCGCCGAGCGTGGCGATCGCCGGCAGCACCCGTGGATCGTCCGGGTGGCCGTAGTTGAGGCGCAGGCCGTGGCGGAAGTCCTCGCGCGCCGAGAACAGCGTGCCCGGCGCCAGGCTGATGTCGCGGGCCAGCGCCGCCTGCTGCAGCGCCCGGGTGTCGATGCCGGCCGGCAGTTCCAGCCACAGGAAGTAGCCGCCCTCCGGCCGGGTAATCCGGGTCCCGGCCGGGAAGTGCTGCTGGACCGCGTCGATCACGCGGTCGCGCGCCTGGCTGAGCGTGTCGCGCAGCTTGCGCAGATGACGGCCATAGCCGCCGCCGGACAGGTAGTCGACCAGCGCCAGCTGCGAGGGCACGGCCGCTGACAGGCTGCTGCCGAGCTTCAGCCGTTCGACGGTGGCCGTCCAGCGTCCGGCCGCTGCCCAGCCGATCCGGTAGCCCGGCGCCAGGCACTTGGAAAACGAGGCGCAGTGCAGCACCCTGCCGTCGGTATCGAAGGCCTTGGCCGGTTTCGGCCGGGTCGCGCCGTAGTACAGCTCGCCGTAGACGTCGTCCTCGATCAGCGGCACGTCGTGGCCGGCCAGCAGCCGGACCAGCGCCTGCCGGCGCGCCTCCGGCATCGTCGCGCCGAGCGGATTCTGGAAGCTGGTCATCAGCCAGACCGCTGCCGGCCGGTGCTGACGCACGGCGGCATCGAGGGCGTCGAGATCGATGCCGGTATCCGGATCGGTCGGCACTTCGACGGCCTTCAGGTGCAGGCGTTCCAGCGCCTGCAGCGCGGCGTAGAAGGTCGGCGATTCGAGGATCACCGTGTCGCCCGGCCGGGTCACCGCCTGCAGGCACAGGTTCAGCGCTTCCAGCGCGCCATCGGTGATCACCAGATCGTCGGCGTCGACGGCGATGCCGTCGCCGCGATAGCGCAGCGCGATCAGCCGCCGCAGCTCGGGATTGCCGGGCGACAGGTCGGCCACCGTCCGCAGCGGATCGAGCCGGCGCAGGCTGCGGTTCAGTGCGCCGTGCAGCGCCTTCAGCGGCAGCAGTCGCGGACTGGGGAACGCCGAACCCAGCGGCACGATGTGCGGCTGGCGGATTGCCGTCAGCAGCGCGTGGATCTGCGCGCCCTTGTCGACCGCCGTGGCCAGCGGCGGCGGTGCCGAGCGCGGCGGCCGGCCCAGCGGGCGCGGCGGCCGCGCCTGCACGAAGTAGCCGGAGCGCGGTCGCGCCACGATCAGGCCGCGCGCTTCCAGCAGGTGGTAGGCGCGCAGCACGGTCATCTCGCTCAGGTCGCGCCGCCGGCTGGCCTCGCGCACCGACGGCAGGCGTTCGCCGACCTGCAGGGTGCCGTCGGCGACCAGCTGGGCCAGTTCGTCTGCGTAGCGCTTGTAGAGCGTCATCTCGGCGGGTGGCGGGCGGCGCACGGCCGCAGGGCAACGGAAGGTCCGTCAGGGTAGTCGCGATGGCGCGGCCGCGACATGCCAGGCGCGCGGCCCCGCGATCCGGTCGCCCTGCCTGCGGCCCCGTACAATCCGGCCCCGTCCCCGCTGCGAGCCGTGCTTCCATGCTGATCAGCTTCAAGAACGTGAACCTGAACCTCGGCAACACCGTGTTGCTCGACCAGGTGAACTTCACGCTGGAACCGGGCGAAAGGCTGTGTCTGGTCGGCCGCAACGGCACCGGCAAGTCGACGCTGATGAAGGTACTCAGCGGCGAGGTCACGATCGACTCCGGCGAACTGGTGCGCAGCCAGGGCCTGCGCATCACCGAGCTGCCGCAGGACGTGCCGAAGGGTGTCGAAGGCTCGGTATTCGAGGTGGTGGCCGACGGCCTTGGCCGCGCCGGCCGGCTGGTCGCCGAGTACCACCACCTGCTGGTCCACGAGCCGGACAATCTCGACAAGCTCGGCAAGGTGCAGAGCGCGCTCGAAGCGCTGGATGGCTGGACCATCGATTCCAAGGTGCAGGCGATGTGCGAGCGCCTGCAGCTGCCGCCGGATACCGCGTTCGCGGCGCTGTCCGGCGGCCTGAAGCGGCGCGCGCTGCTGGCCCGGGCGCTGGTCGCCGAGCCGGACGTGCTGCTGCTGGATGAGCCGACCAACCATCTCGACATCGACTCGATCACCTGGCTGGAAGACTTCCTCGCCTCGTGGCCCGGCACCCTGCTGTTCGTCACCCATGACCGCGCCTTCCTGCGCCGGCTGGCGACCCGCATCATCGAGCTGGATCGCGGCATCCTGCGCAGCTGGCCGGGCACCTACGACGAATACCTGGTGCGCAAGGAAGAGGCGCTGCGCATCGAGGAACAGGCCAACGCGCTGTTCGACAAGAAGCTGGCCCAGGAAGAGGTCTGGATCCGCAAGGGCATCCAGGCCCGGCGCACGCGCGACCAGGGCCGCGTCGAACGGCTCAAGCAGCTGCGCCGCGACAGCGAGGCGCGGCGCAATCTGCCGGGCGAAGCCAAGCTGGTGCTGCAGGAGGCGGAGAAGAGCGGCAAGCTGGTGGCCGAAGCGAAGAACATCGCCTTTGCGCGCGGCGAGCGGACCATCGTCAAGAACTTCTCGACCACCATCCTGCGCGGCGACAAGATCGGCATCATCGGCCCCAACGGCGCCGGCAAGACCACGCTGCTGAATCTGCTGCTCGGCAAGCTGGAACCGGATGCGGGCACGGTGCGGATCGGCACCAAGCTGGAAGTCGCCTACTTCGACCAGCTCCGGGCCGCGCTCGACGAATCCAAGCCGGTGTTCGAGAACATCGGCGGCGGCAAGGATTACGTGATCATCGACGGCAAGCAGCTGCACGTCATGAGCTATCTGCAGAACTTCCTGTTCACGCCGGACCGCGCCCGTTCGCCGGTCAAGGCGCTGAGCGGCGGCGAGCGCTCGCGCCTGCTGCTGGCTCGGCTGTTCGCCGAGCCGTCGAACCTGCTGGTGCTCGACGAGCCGACCAACGATCTCGACGTCGAGACGCTAGACCTGCTCGAAGAACTGCTGGTCGACTACCAGGGCACGGTGCTGATGGTCAGCCATGACCGCGCGTTCCTGAACAACGTCGTCACCAAGACCTATGTCTACGAGGGCGGCGGCCGGATCGGCGAGTACATCGGCGGCTACGACGACTGGCTGCGCCAGCGCAAGGAGCCGACCTTCACCGCCGTGCGGCCGGACCCGAAGCGGGCCGAGAGCGCCGCCGCCAAGGTGGTGACCAAGCCGGCTTCCGGCCTGTCCGGCAAGGACAAGCAGGAGCTGGACCAGCTGCCGAAGAAGATCGACAAGCTGGAAGCCGAGCAGCAGAAGCTGAGCCTGGAAGTCAGCGATCCGGCGTTCTATTCCGGCCCGCGCGACAAGGTGGTGGCCACCCAGAAGCGGCTGGCCCAGGTCGACGAGGAACTGGCGGCCGCCTACGCCCGCTGGGAGACGCTGGAAGCGCTGCGCGGCTGACGCCGGTCCCGGCCGGCGACGGCCAGACTTTAGGCCGGGCGGCGACGCCGAAAGCCGGCCCGCATCTGTTGTAGGCTCGCGGCACAAGATCGAGCACACGACTTGAGGCGTCCGATGATCGCTCACCCCCTTTGCCCGCGCCGTGCTTCGGCGGCGGGCGCCTGCTGCAGCCGCAAGGCGCTGCGCGCCGCCGTCGTGACGGCTGGCGTGACCGTGTCCGGCCGGCCGCGTCCGCGCTGAACGGGGCCCAACACCATCGCCTCCCGATCCTGCAACGGCAGCCGCGCGTGAACCCTTCAACCCGCAACGATCCCGGCGAGGTGCCGCGCTGGTGGAGCGCCACGTCGTCGCTGGTGTTCCACGCGCTGCTGATCGCCATCCTGGTGACCAGCTTCCGCGCGCCGCAGCGCGGCGCACCGGCCTCGAACCTGCCGAAGTCGATCCAGATCGTCATGGCGCCGCCGGCCCCGCCTGCGCCGAAGGTGATGGTGCCGCCGAGTCTGCCGACCCCGAAGCCGCCGACGCCGCCGAAGGAGATGGCCAAGCTGGCGCCGCTGCCGACGCCGTTGCCGACCCCGGTGCCGGCGAAGCCGAAGACCGAGCCGAAGCCGGTGGCCAAGCCACAGCCGTCGCCCGCGAAGCCGGCCGGCGCCTCGACCCAGACGCCATCGCCGGCACCGCCGGTGCCGCCGGTGGAAACGCCGGAGGAATCGCTGCTCGGCCGCTTCCGCGACAACTGGCTGCCACCGGCGCGCCGGCCGCGGAACTTCAGCTGCTCGATCCGGATCGACTACCGGGCCGGCGGCCGCATCACCGGCGTGGAATTCCTGAACAAGTGCGGCGAGTACGACCTCGAGGAATCGGTACGCAGGGCGATCTGGAAAAGCCAGCCGCTGCCGCTGATCGAGGCGAAGACCGCCGATGGCTCCATCGAGATCGAGTTCACCCCGTGACCCGCCTGCGTCCCGCCCTGCTTTCAACCGTCCTGCTGGTGCTGTCCGTCGAATCGCTTGCGGCACCGGCGCCGGCCGCAGCCCCGACGGCGCCCCCGGCCGCCGAGGCCTCCGCCCCGGCCGGCTGCACGACCAGCCGCACGCGCTCCGCCGACCGCCGCATCAGCTACTTCCGGCATTGCCCGGAGACGCCGGAAATGGCCTCGTTCCGAGGCGGCCGCTACGCGATGGGCGACGCCATCGGCAGCGGCCAGCCGTACGAGCGGCCGGTGCATGAGGTCAGCATCGGGCCGTTCGCGATCGGCCGCTATGAAGTCACCCGCGCCGAGTACCAGGCCTGCGTCGACGCCGGCGGCTGCAGCGAGGCGCAGATCAAGCCGGAAGCAGGCGACAGCGCCGGCCGGCATCCGGTGGTCGGCGTGTCCTGGCACCAGGCTAAGGCCTACGTTGCCTGGCTGCGCATCCGGACCGGCCGCCCGTACCGGCTGCCGACCGAAGCGGAGTGGGAATACGCCGCGCGGGCCAGCGCCACCGCCAACTACACCTGGAGCTGGGGCCAGGTCGACACCGTGACCTGCGAATACGCCAACGCGCTCGACCAGAGCGCCCGCGAGCGCTTCCCGGAGCTGTACTGGGCGATCAACTGCAACGACCACTTTCCGACCACCGCGCCGGTCGGCAGCTTTCCAGCCAACGCCTGGGGCGTGCACGACATGCAGGGCAACGTCTGGGAATGGGTCGAGGACTGCTGGCACCCGGACTTCACCGGCGCGCCGACCGATGGTCGCGCCTGGCTGGAGCCGGGCACCGACGGCACCTGCGCCAAGCGCGTCAACCGGGGCGGCGGCTGGGGCAATGGCTCCTCGTCGCTGCGGCTGTCGAACCGCGACGCCGATCCGGCGTCGAACTACAGCGACGGGCTCGGCTTCCGGGTGGCGCTGAGCCTGGCGCGGCCAAAGTCGCCTGCCGCGCCGGCGGCAGCACCGGAAACACCAGCTGCCGCCACGCCCTGAGCCTAAGTCCCAAGTCGTACTCCGAGCCTCGCTCGCCCGCCACCGGAGTCGCTGCCGCCATGCGCCATCGCCTGATCGCCACCGCCGCGCTGTCCTGCCTCGCCACGCCGCTGCTGGCCGCCGCACCGCCAGCCGCGCCGAAGCCGATCGAGCGGGTATTCGAATTCCGCCTGACGGTCGACGGCCAGCAGCACTGGAAGAACGGCCCGCAGGCCACCGAGGCGACCACCCGCCAGGAATACGTGGTGCGCACCCAGCTGCGCTCCGACGGCGTGCTGTACAGCGACAACCTGCTCGATGCCGACCAGGACCTGCGGCTGGAGATCAAGCCGCAGTACTACGCGCGCAAGGGCCTGAACGCGCTGAAGGCGCTGAACGGCGGCCAGCTGCCGGAGTCCTCCGAAGCGGCCGAGGCACTGGCCGAGCGCTACCAGAAGGCCGGCGTCACCTGCTTCGACAGCTTCGAGTGCAACAACCGCGCGGTCGAGCGGCTGGCGGCGCTGAACGCGCTGAAGAGCAACACCCGCCAGGAGCTGGAGGAGTTCCTCGCCGCGCCGGGCATCGCCGACGTGCCGCGCTACCTGTACTTCTTCGGCTACGCCAACTGCCCGATCTCGATCCGCGTGAAGTACGACGTGCAGGTCAAGGGCATCCGCGCCTTCGACCGCAAGAAGGAAAAGCTGGAGCCGTATGCGCTGAGCCGCAGCGCCGACACCACCGGCAGCGACGACGACCGCAAGACGCTGTGCGAGAAGTACATCGTCACCGTCGACACGCTGAAGGGCGGCGTCGATGTCGAAAACCTGTTCCTGCCCTCGCCGCCCGGCACCTCGACGATGAGCCGCAGCGGGCTGGCGATGCCGACCGAAACGGTGCCGCTGCCGCCGCCGTTCGAAGTGCTGAACTGGACCAGCGAAAAGCTGCGCAGCACGCCGACCGACAGCTTCAAGGCCGCCGTGACCCTGCCGCTGAAGGCCCCGCTCGATGGCGACTTCACCGTGCAGGGCCTGTCCGATGGCAGCGCCAAGGTCAGCTTCAGCTGGTCGTTCAAGCCGCTGGCCGCCGCCGCGGCGCTGCCGCCGGCCGTCGAGCAGGGCCGCAAGCCGGTCACCCACTGACACGGCCGCCGCGCGGCCCCGCTGGCCCCGCATCCGCAGCCTCGCCCCCGCCGCTACGCGGCGAGGCCCGGCAATGAATCGAGGGTGGAACATTAATTTGCTGTGAACAGCCCCCCCTTGGGCTAGACTCCGCGTCGCTTGACGACGGGGATGATGGGGGCCGAGTGGCCCCGTCGCAGGCACAACCAAGCCGGAATGGTCGCCGTTCGCCCGCTGGCCACGCCCTGTTCCGGCCCCAGTGACCCCAAGCCTTGAGGAAGTGTCGATGCCGGTGAAAATTGCCGTGCTGAAGGAAACCCGCGCCAACGAGCGCAGGGTCGCGCTGGTGCCCGTCGTCGCCGACAAGCTGACCAAGCTGGGCGCCGAACTGCACATGCAGACCGCCGCCGGCGATGCCGTCAAACTGCCGGATTCGGCGTTCAAGTCGGTGTCCTTCGCCGCCAATCCGCAGGGTCTGGTCTCCGACGCCGACATCGTGCTGTCGGTGCAGCCGCCGAGCGTCGAGACGGTCGGCGCGATGAAGGAAGGCGCGATCCTGCTGTCCTTCGTCTACGCCCACAAGGAACCGGAGCTGGTCAAGGTCCTGCGCGACAAGAAGATCACCTGCCTGGCGATGGAACTGGTGCCGCGCATCACCCGCGCCCAGTCGATGGACGCGCTGTCGTCGCAGGCCGCGCTCGCCGGCTATTACGGCGCGCTGCTCGGCGCCACCTCGATCGCCCGCATGATGCCGATGACCACCTTCGCCACCGGCTCGATCAAGCCGGGCACGGTGCTGGTGATGGGCGTCGGTGTGGCCGGTCTGTCGGCGATCGCCACCGCGCGCCGCATCGGCGCCCGCGTCGAAGGCTATGACGTGCGTCCGGAAGTGAAGGAGCAGGTCGAATCGCTCGGTGCCAAGTTCATCGACACCGGTGTCGATGCGCGCGGCACCGGCGGCTACGCCCGCGAGCTGACCGACGAGGAGAAGGCCAAGATCGCCGCCGTCGTCACCAAGCACATCCAGAGCGCCGACATCATCATCACCACCGCCGCGATCCCGGGCCGCCCGAGCCCGAAGCTGATCTCCAAGGCGCAGGTCGACGGCATGAAGGCCGGCGCGGTGATCATCGATCTCGCGGCCGAAGGCGGCGGCAACACCGAGTACACCGTGCCGGGCGAGACCACTCAGGTCGGCCAGGTGTCGATCGTCGCGCCGCTCAATGTGCCGAGCCTGCTCGGCGAGCACGCCAGCGAGCTGTATGCGAAGAACCAGTACAACCTGATCGAGCTGTTCCTCAAGGACAAGGCGATTCAGCTGGACTGGAACGACGAGATCATCGCCAAGAGCTGCCTGACGCACGCCGGCGAGATCAAGAACGAAGCGGCCAAGAAAGCCGTTGAAGCTTAAGGGAGCAACGCCATGCTGACCGGATTCATCGCGCTGTACATCTTCATGCTCGCCGCCTTCACCGGCTACGAGATCATCGGCCGGGTGCCGTCGATCCTGCACACGCCGCTGATGTCGGGCTCCAACTTCGTGCACGGCATCGTCGTCGTCGGCGCGCTGTTCGCGCTGCTCAACGCGACCACGGTGACCGAGCAGGTCATCGGCTTCGTCGGGGTGCTGCTCGGCGCCGGCAACGCGGCCGGCGGTTACGTGGTGACCGAACGCATGCTGCAGATGTTCAAGTCCTCGAAGTAAGGCAGCCTCCATGAATCCCGCACTCATCATCGACGCCGCGTTCCTGGGCGCAGCCTTTCTCTTCATCTACGGCTTGAAGCGGATGTCCTCGCCGGTCACGGCGGCCTCGGGCATCCGGGTCGCCGGCCTCGGCATGGTGATCGCCGTGGTGGCCAGCTTCCTGTACGTGTTCAACGTCAACGAAGCCGCCAAGCCACATCTGGTGGTCAATGCCGCGCTCGGCGCGGTGGCGCTGGCGATCGGCCTCGGCTGGGCCTGGGTCAGCGGCAAGAAGGTCGAAATGACCGCGATGCCGCAGATGGTCGCGCTCTACAACGGCATGGGCGGCGGTGCCGCGGCCGCGATCGGTGCGGTCGAGCTGTTCCGGCCGAACGCCGAGCACGCGCTGGTGCCGCTGGTGGTCACCATCATCGGTTCGCTGATTGGTGCGATCTCGCTGTCCGGCTCGGTGATCGCCTGGGCCAAGCTCGACGGCCGGGTCAACGGCACCTGGCGCTTCAGCGGCCTGCAGGCGATGAACGGCACGTTCTTCGTCGCCACGCTTGGCCTGGGCCTGTACATCGCCTTCGCTGCCCACGGCCATGCGCCGCTGTGGATGACGGCGGCGTTCTTCGTGCTGGCGCTGATCTTCGGCGTGCTGATGACCATGCCGATCGGCGGCGCCGACATGCCGGTGGTGATCTCGCTGTACAACGCCTTCACCGGCTTGGCGGTCGGCTTCGAAGGCTTCGTGCTGCAGAACCCGGCGCTGATGATCGCCGGCATGGTGGTCGGCTCCGCCGGCACCCTGCTGACGCTGCTGATGGCCAAGGCCATGAACCGCTCGGTCTCCAACGTGATCTTCTCGAACTTCGGCGCGGCTGCCGGCGAGGAGCAGGGCGAGATCAAGGGCAGCATGAAGCCGATCGAGGCCGGCGACGCCGGCATCAACATGCGCTACGCCTCGAAGGTCATCATCGCCCCGGGCTACGGCCTGGCAGTGGCGCAGGCCCAGCACAAGCTCTACGAGTTCGTGAAGCTGTGCCAGGACGCCGGTGTCGAAGTGAAGTTCGCGATCCATCCGGTGGCCGGCCGCATGCCCGGCCACATGAACGTGCTGCTCGCCGAAGCCGGCGTGCCGTACGACATCATCTACGACATGGAAGACATCAATGGCGAGTTCAAGGAAGCCGATGTCGCGATCGTCATCGGCGCCAACGACACCGTGAACCCGGCCGCCCGCACCAACAAGTCGAGCCCGATCTATGGCATGCCGATCCTCAACGTCGACCAGGCCAAGCAGGTCTACGTCGTCAAGCGCGGCCAGGGCAAGGGCTACTCGGGTGTCGAGAACGAGCTGTTCTTCGCCGACAACGCCAACATGGTCTACGGCGATGCCCAGAAGGTGCTGGTGTCGATGATCCAGGCAGTGAAGTCGCTGGATGGCGGCGGTCACTGAGCGTCCTGCCACATGAAAAAGGCCACCTTCGGGTGGCCTTTTTCGTTGGCGCGACTGCCGGCCGTCAGGTGCCGGGAGCAGTACCGCCGGACGGCGGTGCCGGGACAGCCGGGGCAGCCGGCTGCCCCTTGCGACGCAGCAGGTCGCGGGCAGCGAACAGCTTGTTCAGCAGGTCGAACCAGAACGGCGCGCCGAGCGTGGTCGCCAGCGCCGTCAGCAGCAGGCCGGCGAGCTTGCCGGTGACCGGCAGCACCCAGGCGGTCCAGCGGTCCTGCGGCCGGCAACTGGCGCAGAGCTGGCCGTTCGGGCCGTCCCAGCCCAGCGGCAGCCCCAGCGCGCCGACCACCGACAACTGCTGGCCGAGCCGATCGGCCAGCGCCTGCTCGCAGGCTTCGGACGTCCGGCCACTGCCGGCGCAGGCGGCCACTTCGGCCGGCTGCTCGCGGGCGACCTCGACCGCCGCCAGCACCACCTTTTCGCGCACCTCCGGCGACTGCGACAGCACCTTCAGCAGCTGCAGCGTATCGGCGTTGAGCAGCACCGCGGATGCCAGCCCCAGCGCGAACAGCACTTTCTGGACGTGGCGGCGGTACCAGCCGGTGACGCGGTCCATCGATTCGGTGAAGTAAGTCGCGATCACCGCCTCGACCTCGGCGCGCGGGCTGTCCAGCGACAGCCCGGCGACCTTGAGCATGCGATTGACCGAGGTCTTGAACGTTTCGTTCTCGCGCGCCAGCGCCAGCACCGCGCCGGCGAAGCGGTGCGGCGGAATCGCCGACGGCAGCAGCGGCCCGCCGGGCTGGTAGTGGCCCTCGTACAGCGAGCTGATATAGGGGCTGCTGTAGAAGGCCTCGACCAGCGCGGCGGTCGCCGCTGCATCGCCTTCCCGCGATACCGCCAGCGTCTTCGAGAAGATCTCGGTGATGCCCTGTTCCAGCAGCCGGCCGCGCCGGCGCAGCCAGACTTCGGCGAAGTCGACGGCGGTCGACGCCGCAGTCGCCAGCACCAGGTAGACGACGGTCAGGCCGATCAGCACATCGATGAGGGGCAGCAGCATGGGCGTTCCGCAGGCGGTCAGGGGGTGGCGCGAGCATAGGCCGCGCGCCCGCCACCTCGCGAGGGCTGCCGGCGCGGCAAGGCCGGCCGTGTCATCACCAGGTCAACGTCGCAGGCCAAGCTTGCCGTTGCGCACAAAGCGGCGGCGGCCAGTGGCCCGCCTCGTCTTGAGCCGGTCGCAAAGGCCGGCATACCATCGCCAGCGGCCCGCGCACGCGGTCCGCATCACCCGAGAAGAATGACTACTAGGAGAATGGTTATGAAGAATCTGCTCATTGGCGCAGCCCTGCTGGTGTCGTCGACCGCCGTCCTCGCCGACGCCCCCGGCGGCCCGAACTGCGGCTGGGGCAACATGCTGTTCGAAGGCCAGTCCGGCATCGGCCCGCATTTCCTGGCGACCACCACCAACGGCACCTCCGGCAATGCCACGTTCGGCATGACCTCGGGCACCAACGGCTGCTCGACCGACGGCAAGCTGACCTACGGCGGCAAGAAGATGGTGTCGGCGCTGTTTGACGAGTTCTCCGCCGATGTCGCCGCCGGCGATGGCGAAGCGCTGAACGCGGTGGCCGTTGCCTACGGCGTGCCGAAGGCCGAACGCGCCGCGTTCGCGTCGCTGGCCCACCGCAACTTCTCGGTGCTGTACCCGAGCGAGAACGTCACCGCCGACCAGGTGGCTGCGACGCTCGAGACGCTGATGAAGTCGGACGCCCAGTTCGCCAAGTACGCGATCTGATCGGCCGCTGCGGGCAGCCTGCCCGCAGGCCCGCGCGCCACGGCGCGAGCAGGCCCGGCATCCCGCGATGCCGGGCCTCGTTGTTTCCGCTGCCTCCCTCCCCTTTCGATGCCCGTCCCGCGCACGCTCGCCTTCCTTGCCGCCGCGCTGTGGCTGCTGCTGCCGGCCGCGATCCGCGCCGATTCGCCGCCGGCCGCGCCGCCCGCCGACGCCACGGCGCTGTGGCAGCGCCCCGAATGGCTGCGGCTGCTGCACTACAAGCCCGGCCTGCGGCCCGGCCACTGGCGCAGCCAGGCCGATGACGATGCGTTCTTCCTGGCCGCCGGCGGCGCCGACGATCCGCGCGCCGAACTGGACGCCACGCTGGCCGCGCTGCGGGCGCCGGCCGATGCCGGCGATACGCACGCCCAGTGCCGGTTCGTCGCCCGGCTGACCTGGCTGCGCAGCGTGCTCGATCTCGGCGAGCTGCCGCAGCCGGACTGCAGCGCCTACCGGCAGTTTCGCAGCCAGGTGCAGGCGACCCGGGCGGTGCTGGTGTTTCCGTCGTACTACCTCAACAGTCCGTCGTCGATGTTCGGCCACACGCTGCTGCGGCTGGATGCTGGCGAGGCCGGCGACGGCGCCGAGTACCTGTCGTTCGCGGTCAACTTCGGCGCCGTCGTCGACGCCCGCGACAACGGCCTGTTCTATGCGTTCAAGGGCCTGACCGGCGGCTATCCGGGGCAGTTCGAGGTCGACCAGTACTACAAGAAAATCCGCGAGTACAACCGCGACGAGAACCGCGATATCTGGGAGTACCCGCTGAACCTCGATGCCGAGGAAACCGAACGGCTGATCCAGCACCTGTGGGAGCTGCGCAACATCCGCTTCGCCTACTACTTCTTCGACGAGAACTGCTCGTACAGGATTCTCGAGCTGCTGGAAGTCGCCCGGCCGGCGCTGGACCTGACCCGCCATTTCCCGCTGACCGCCATTCCGATCGACACCGTGCGCGCCGTGCAGGACGCCGGGCTGATCGACGGCAAGCAGTTCCGGCCATCGCAGGGCACCGTGCTGCGCCAGCGCCTGGACGCGCTGCCGGCAGAGTGGCGGGACACGGTGATCACGCTGGGCGATCCTTCGACGCCGTTCGATCCGGCCACGCTGCAGGCGCTGCCGGCCGCCACCCGCGCGCAGCTGATCGACGCCGCCTACAAGTACCTCCGCTTCCGGCAGAACGGCCCGCAGCGCGACCCGGCGATCGCCGAGCGCAGCTTCCGGCTGCTGCAGGCCTTGCAGGCGCAGGCCGCCGACCTGCCGGTGGCCGATGCGCAGCCCGATCCGGCCAGCGCGCCCGACGCAAGCCACGGCAGCCGCCGGCTGGCGGTCGGCGGCTGGCGCGAGAACGGCTGCGACTACCTGAGCCTCGGCCTGCGGCTGTCGCTGCACAGCCTGGAGGAGAACCGCAACGGTTTCCCGACCGGCGCCCAGATCAACCTCGGCAACTTCGACTTCCGGCTCAGCGATCGCGGCCGGCCGGATTTCAACCGGATCGACGTCATCGACATCCTGTCGCTGAGCCCGCGCGACGCCTTCTTCAAACCGCTGTCGTGGTCGGTGATGACCGGCGCCGAACGGCAGTGGACCGACGGCCGCGAGCGCCGCGTGGTGCATGTCAACGGCGGCGTCGGCGCCACCCAGGCGCTCGGCGGCGGCACCCGGCTGTATGGCCTGGCCACCGCCCGGCTGGAATACAACACCGGCTTCCGCGAACCGCTGCAGCCGGCGCTCGGCCTGCGCGCCGGGCTGCTGGCCGGCGCCGGCCCGATCACCGTCAACGGCGAGGCCGGCGCCGAGAAGTTCGCCAACGGCCAGACCCGGCTGCGGGCGATGCTGCGCAACAACCTGCAGCTGTCCCGCCACCAGGCGCTGCAGCTGGAGCTGCTGTGGCGCGACCAGCAGCCGGACGCCAAGGGCGCGATCGGCCTGCGCTTCCTGCAGTACTACTGAGCCGATGGCCGCGCCCCCGCTCCGCTGCCAGACGCCGGGCCGCTCCAGCCGGTGGCTGTACGCCATCGCGCTGCTGCTGGCGCTGCTCGGCGGCTGCACCTCGGTGTTCCTGCAGCCGGATCGCAAGCACTACCTGCCTGACCAGGCGCTGCCGACGCCGGCCGAGGATGTCTGGATCACCGCCCCCGGCGGCGCCCGCCTGCATGCGCTGTACCTGCCGGCCACCGGCACGCCGCGCGGCGCGCTGCTGTTCCTGCACGGCAATGCCGAGAACCTCAGCTCGCACGTCCACGCGGTGACCTGGCTGCCGGCGCAGGGCTATCACGTGCTGGCGCTCGACTACCGCGGCTACGGGCGCTCCGAAGGCCATGCCAGCGTCGACGGCATCCACGAGGATGCAAGGCTCGCGCTGCGCTGGCTGCAGTCGCACAGCGGCACGCTGCCGCTGTTCGTCTATGGCCAGAGCCTGGGCGGTACCGTGGCGCTGAACCTGGTGGCGCGCGGCGACGCCGACAGCCGCCGCCGGATCGCCGCCGTGATCGCCGACAGCGCCTTCGCCAGCTATCGCGGCATCGCCCGCGAAAAGCTCGACAGCTGGTGGCTGACCTGGCCGCTGCAGGGACCACTGTCGTGGCTGGTGTCGGACGCCTGGTCGCCGCTGGCGGTGGTCGACCGGATCAGCCCGATCCCGCTGCTGCTGATCCACGGCGAGCGCGATGCCGTGGTGCCGCCACAGCACGCGGCGCAGCTGTTCGCGCGGGCCGGCGAGCCGAAGGCGCTGTGGCCGATCGCCGGCGGCCGGCATATCGATGCGATGCGCCGCGACGAGATCCGCGCCCGGCTGCTCGACTATCTGGCCGAAGCCGGCGCCGCCGCCACGGTCCGGCCCGGTCCGGTGCTGGAACGCTGAGTTCGCCGGGGCGCGCCCGCCCGGCGGTCAGCTCGACGCCGGGCGGGCTGCGATCAGCGGCGCCAGCAGCGGATGGCTGTCGCGCAGCTGCAGGCGCAGCGCGGCAATCACCGCATCGAGCTGCTGCTCGCCCCCGCTGCGGTCGCCGGTCGCCAGCCGCCAGCGGGCCCGTGCGCCCTGCAGCGCCAGCCGGCGCGGGTCGTCTTCCGGCAGCGTTTCGGCGATCGCTTCGCCGGCATCAAGCGCCGCCGCAGCGGCATCAAGACGGCCGAGCTGCAACAGGCTTTCGGCCTGCAGGCGACGCAGGATCGCCGCGCGCAGCGGCGGCGCATCGGCCAGTGCCGCCAGGATGCCGAGGCCGCGCTCGACCAGCGGCAGCGCTTCCACAGCTCGCCCGAGCTGCAGCCGGGCGCCGGCCAGGTTCGACAGCGGCGCAGTGGCCTCGAAGGTCTGGCCGCTGCCCCGCTGGTCGTGGCGGGCGAGCAGATCGGCGAACACCGTTTCGGCCTCGGCGTAGCGGCCCTGCAGGTTGAGGATGTAGCCCAGCTCGTTCTGCGCATACAGGCTGTCGGTGGCCATGGCGCCGAAGCGCGCCTCGATGCGCCGGGCCGCCTCGCGCACCGCCGCGACCGCTTCATCGCGACGACCCAGCGCATCGAGGCCGTGGGCGAGATTGACCTGCACCTTCAGCGTGGTCGGATGATCGGCGCCGTAGACCGCCTTCAGCTCGGCCCAGGCCCGGCGGGCGTCGTCGACGCCGCGCTCCGGCCGGCCAGCGACCCGGTGGATCGAGGCGATCAGGCCGCCGGCCTCGCCGGCGATCCCGTTCGGCTCGCCGAGCCGGCGATTGGCTTCGCTGCGCAGCGCGGCCAGCGGCGCCAGATAGGCGGCATCGCTGCCCTGCCGGGACTGCGCCTCGAGTAGCCGCAGCCGCGTTTCCAGCGCCGCCACCGGCTGCGTGCGCTGATCGGCCAGCAGGCTTTCGAGGGCCGCCACCGCGTCGCCATCGCGGCCGGCGGAGATCAGCACGGCAGCGCGCTCCAGCCGCGCCTTGTCGCGTTCGGCCGGCGCGGCGGCCGTCTCGGCGTGGCGGATCGCCTGATCGAACAGCGCGATCGCGGCGTCGTAGTCGCCGAACTCGTGGCGCAGCACGCCGAGCGTGGTCAGCACCGATGCGGCCACCGCCGGCTGGTCGGCGAAGCGGCTGTCGACCGTCCGCACCGCCGCCTCGATCGCCGCCCGCACCGTCACTTCCGGCGCGCCCGGCGGGCGCTGCAGCGGATTGGCGGCGTTCAGCAGGTCCTCGTTGACGAAGCGGTTGATGGCTTCCGCCTTGGCCGCTTCCAGCTCGGCGCGGTCGCGCGCCTGGCGCGCCTGCCAGGCCATGTACGAGGTCGCCACGATGCCGACCAGCAGGGTCGCCGCCAGCGGCACCAGCCGCCGGCGCAGCGCGCCGAGCCGCGCCAGCCGGGCGTTCAGGCGCTCCGCTTCGGCCTGTTGCGCAGCCAGTTCGGCCTGCCGGGCGGCGCGCTGCGGCAGGCTGCGCAGCCGGCGCGCCAGTTCGGCGGCGTCGCGCAGGCGCTCCTCGCCGCGCCCGGCGGCAGCGGCGGCCACGTCCTCGCGCAGCAGCGGATCGGCGATCTCGGCTTCCCAGCCGACGGTCAGCGGCCGTTTCAGATCGCCGACGATCATCTGGTACAGCACCACGCCGAGCGCGTAGAGATCGGTCTGCACGGTCGGCTGCTGGCCGGCCAGCAGTTCGGGGGCGTAGTAGAACGGCGTGCCGCTGCTGTCGCCGCCAGCGTCGTCGGCAGCGCCGGCCACGCGGGTGAAGCCGAGCCGGGTGATCTCCAGCCGTTCCAGGCGCGCCAGATCCATCAGCCGGCCGCTGCCGAAGTCGCCGAGCCGGATCTGCGGCCGGCCCGCCGCATCGAGGCCGACCAGCAGGTTGGCCGGCTTCAGGTCCTTGTGCAGCACGCCGGCCGCGTGCGCGGCGGCCAGCGCCTCGGCCGCCTGGGCAACCAGTTCCAGCCGCTCGGCGAGCGGCACCTGGGCCAGGCCGCCGCATGACTCCGCCCACTGCGGCAGCGCGCCGCCGGCGGCGTACTCGGCCTCGATGAAGTACGGCGGCTCGTCGATGTTCCAGTCGAGCAGGCGGATCAGGTCCGGCCGCTCGCCGTAGGTGTCCTTGAGCACCCGGAACAGCGTGATCTCGCGTTTCAGCGCCGTCAGCCCGGCGGCATCGAGCGCGAACTTGAACACCCGCCGCTCGCCGGTCTTGCTGTGGTGGGCCAGCCAGACTTCGCCAAGACCGCCGCTGCCGAGCTGTTCGCCGAGCTTCCAGTGCGGACGCAGCGGCAGGCTGTCGCCCGGCGACAGCTTCAGCTGCGGCGCGCTGGCGGTCATCGGCGACGCCACCTCGACGGTGACCGGCGCCAGCAGCCGATAGCCGTAACCGTGGACGGTGCGGATGATCGCCTGCTGCTCGTCGCCCAGCGCCTGGCGCAGCCGCGCCACCGCCTTGGTCAGCACCGATTCGGACAGGATGCGGCCCGGCCAGACGCCGTCCTGCAGCTCGTCCTTGGTGACCACTTCGCCGGGATGACGCAGCAGGAACAGCAGCAGTTCGAGCGGCTTCGGCTCCAGCCGCGACAGCGCGCCGCGAACGCTCAGTTCGAGCGTGCGGCTGTCGAGCTGGCAGTCGGCGAACCGGTAGATCAGGTCGCGGCGCGGTGCCGGATTCGGGGTTTCAGGCGCGGACAAGGGCGGAACGACGCAGTCGATGGCAGACGGAACGGGGGTGACCGGGACCGTATCACAGGCTTCCATGCCGCTCACCCTTCCTTCGCCGGCCACGAAAACACCCGTGCGATCAGGCGCTTGTGAACAGTCGGAAATTCGTCGGAAGTTCGTCCGGACTTCGCAGCCGGCGCCGACCAGCATCGCGCCGTTCTCGACCGGCCGGTCCCGCAGCTGCGCAGCGGGACCTACTGCCGCCACCTCGCCTCGCTTCCCGCCATCCGGAACCCGCCATGAAATCCGCCACCCTCGTCGCGCTGCTGGGCGCGCTGTCCGTCCTGCCCGCGCAGGCCGCCGCTGCCATCTCGGCCGGGGGCCGCTGCGCCGCCGACACCCTTCCCGGCACACTCGACCGCGAATTCGGCGTCGACGGCCGGCGCAGCCGCGCGATCGGCGCCGACAACAGCTTCAGGCCGACCCTGCTGCTGGACGATGACGACCGCGTGCAGATCGCCGCCGGCGGCAACTTCGTGCGCGTCCGCCCCGGCAGCCCGTTCCCGGTCAACGAATCCGATCCGGCGCTGTTCCAGTTCACCGTCGCCGGGCTCGACGACAGCAGCTTTCCGGCAGGCGGCACCGGCAACGGCAGGGCCGATGCCGACAGCCTCGACGGTCGCGACTTCGTCGGCGGCTATTCCGACGCGGTGCGCCAGCCCGACGGCAAGCGGGTGCTGACCGCAAGGCTCGGCATCCAGGGCGGCTTCGCCAACGTCGACAGCGCCGTGCTGCGCCTGAACCCGGACGGCAGCCGCGACAGCAGCTTCGGCAGCGATGGCGGCGTGACCCTGCCGAAGCCGCTGCCGGACGATGAGGTCGGCAGCCTGGTCGGGCTCGCCCTGCAGGCCGACGGCCGGATCGTCGGGATCGGCAGCATCACCCGGACCGGCGGCCAGTCGATCGGCTACTTCCTGGCCCGCTTCAATGTCGACGGCACGCTCGACGACGGCTCGGCCGGCGACAGCACGCCCGGTGACAGCTTCGGCACCGCCGATGCCGACGGCGTCGACGGCGTGGTGCTGAACCGCAGCGAGCCGGCGTTCGCGCTCAGCAGCACCGGCTACCGCGTGCGGGTGCAGGGCAGCCGCATCGTCGTGATCGACACCACGGAGGCGGTCAACGAAGTGCGCCTGTTCGGCCACACCGCCGACGGCCGCCTCGACACCGGCTTCGGCAGCGGCGGCGTGGTGCGCGACATCCGTGGCGATGGCTTCTGCATCCGCCCGGAACTGCTGGTGCAGCCGGACCAGAAGCTGCTGTTCACCGCCGAATGCGTGATCGGCCGCCTGAACCCGGACGGCAGCCCGGATGCCAGCTTCGGCGGCGACGGCTTCGTGTTCCGCGATGCCGACAACACCCGCGAGCTGACCAGCGGCCTGGCGCGCACCGCCACCAAATGGCTGGCCCTGCAGCCGGACGGCAAGTTCCTGACCGGCGGCAGCACCAGCGACGGCCTCACCGAGATCGCTCGCTTCCACGCCGACGGCCTGCCCGATACCGGCTTCGGCGACGACCGCATCCAGATTCCGCTGGCCGGCTCGCTGATCTTCGGCGGCCTGGCCGTCGACCGGCTCGGCGCGGTGGTGGTCGGCAATCTCGACAACCGCACCAGCAGCGCCACCAGCATCGAACTGGCGCGGCTGTGCGGCGGCTTGAGCGTCGACACCCGGCCGGATCCGTTCTCCTTCGACGATCGCGTCGACGTGCCGCTGAGCACCGAGCAGCGCTCGAACGTCTATACCGTCTCCGGGCTCACCGACACCGTGCCGGCGCTGATCCGGGTCGAGAACGGCGAGTACTCGGCGGGCTGCGCCGGCGAAGGCGCGCCGCTGTTCGAGACCGCGATGGAGAAGGTCTACAACGGCATGCGCATCTGCGTGCGCCACACCAGCGCCGCGACGCCGGGCACGGCGGTGACCACCACGCTGATTCTCAGCGCCGGGCCGGACGAATTCCGCGAGGACTTCACCACGGTGACCGCCGGCGCCGCGCCGGTGAACGGCCTGCCGGTCGCCGCCGACGACAGCGCGAGCACCGAAGCCGGCCGCGCCGTGCTGATCGACGTGCTCGGCAACGACCGCGACCCCGACGGCGATCCGCTGACCATCGTTTCAATCGACACGCCCGCCAACGGCACGGCCGAACTGCGCGACGGCCGCATCCGCTACACGCCGGCCGCCGGTTTCACCGGCACCGACCGCTTCGTCTACCGGATCAGCGATGGCCGCGACGGCCCGCGCGAAACGCTGCGCGGCGGACCGGTCGCCAGCAGGGTGTCCAGCGCGGTCGATGGCGACAGCCGCGCGGCGACCGTCACCATCACCGTCACCGCCGTACCGCCGCCGGTCGATCCGGGCAGCGTCAGCGGTAATGCCCGGCGCGGCGGCGGCGCTTTCGGTGGCGTGCTGCTCGGCGGCTTCGGCCTGCTGGCCCTGCTGCGCGCTCGCCGCCGGCGCCTGCTGGCGCTGGCCGGCCTGCTGCTGTCGATCGCCGCCCAGGCCGACGAAGCACCGCAGCGCGGCTATCTCGGCCTGACCGCCGGGCGCGTCCACAGCGGCGAAGCCGGCAACGGCAACCGGGCGCTCGCCAACGGCGGCCACAGCGGCAGCGCCCGGATCGACACCCGCGATGGCAGCTTCGGCGTCTACGGCGGCCGCCCGCTGCTGCCCTGGCTGGCGCTGGAGGCCGGCTACGACAAGCTCGGCCGCTACGGCGCGACGTTCAGCGGCACCAGCACGGCGCCGGCCCAGTTCGCCCGCGACCTGCTGGCGGCGATGCCGGCCGGCGGCGATGCCTACTTCCTGCGCCTGCGGCTGAACCAGGCGATCGGCGCCGACTGGCAGGCCTTCGCGCGGATCGGCGGCGCCTACGTGCACTCCGAATCGCGGATCACCATCAACGGCATCACCTATCGCGGCAACGACGATCTCGGCGCGCTGCACGCGGGTTTCGGCCTGCGTCGCGCGCTGGATCAGCGCTGGGCCCTGATCGGCGACACCGGCATCTACTGGCCGACACGCGGCCAGCGCGCGCTGCGCTTCGGCGCGGCGCTGGAGTGCCGCTTCTGAAGCCGGACCGACAGCGGCGGCATGACGCGGCAGGCGGGCAGATCGGTACGATGGCGGCATGCTCCAAGTCGTCTGGTTCAAGCGCGATCTGCGCCTCCACGATCACGCGCCGCTGGCGCAGGCGGCAGCGGCCGGGCCGGTGCTGCCGCTGTATCTCGTCGAACCGGGCCTGTGGCAGCAGCCGGACGCTTCGGGCCGCCACTGGGCGTTCATCCGCGAATCGCTGATCGAGCTGCGCGCAGCGCTGGCCGCACTGGGTGCGCCGCTGGTGATCCGCCGTGGCGAGGCGGTGGCGGTGTTCGAGGCACTGCGGCAGAAGCGCGGCGCGTTCGCGCTGTGGAGCCACGAGGAAACCGGCAACGGCTGGAGCTACGGCCGCGACCTCGCGGTGGCCGACTGGGCGCGCCAGCACGGCATCGCCTGGACCGAAGTGGCGCAGAACGGCGTGATCCGCCGGATGCGGAGCCGCGACGGCTGGGCGCGGCGCTGGGACCAGCGGATGTCCGCAGCCGTCATCGCCGCGCCGTTGGCGCTGCAGGCGGTCGACGTCGATCCGGGTCCGATGCCACCGGAAGCGCTGCCATGGCTGGCCGCCGATCCCTGTCCCGGCCGCCAGCCCGGCGGCCGTTCGCAGGCCGAAGCGGCGCTGCACAGCTTCCTGACCGAGCGCGGCGGCCGCTATCACCGCGAGCTGTCGAGCCCGCTGACGGCGGTGGAGTCCTGTTCGCGGCTGTCGCCGCATCTGGCCTTCGGCACCTTGTCGCTGCGCGAAGCGGCACAGGCGGCCGCCGGGCAGCTGCGCCGCATCGACCATCTGCCGCCGGAAGAACGGCAGACCTGGACGCGGGCGCTGCGCGCCTTCATCGGCCGGCTGCACTGGCATTGCCACTTCATCCAGAAGCTCGAGACCGAGCCGCGGCTCGAGTTCGAGAACACCCATCCGGCCTGCGACGGCCTGCGCGAATCGGCGTTCGACGACACGCGCTTCCGCGCCTGGGCCGAAGGCCGCACCGGCCTGCCGTTCGTCGATGCCTGCATGCGCAGCCTGATCGCCACCGGCTGGCTCAACTTCCGGATGCGGGCGATGTTGTGCGCGGTGTCGAGCTACCACCTGTGGCTGCACTGGCGCGAACCGGCGCTGCATCTGGCGCGGCTGTTCACCGACTACGAGCCCGGCATCCACTACCCGCAGATGCAGATGCAGAGCGGCGTCACCGGCATCAACACGATCCGCATCTACAACCCGGTCAAGCAGGGCCTGGACCAGGACCCGGACGGCGTCTTCATGCGCCGCTGGCTGCCGGAGCTGGCGCGGCTGCCGACCGCGCTGCTGCATACGCCGTGGAAGATGGACGAGGCCGCGCAGCGCGCCGCCGGCATCCGGCTCGGCCGCGACTATCCGCTGCCGGTCGTCGATCCGGTGGAGGCCGCGCGGATCGCCCGCGACCGGATCTGGGCCGTCCGCAAGGGGCAGGATTTCCACCGCGCGGCCGATGCGATCCAGGAACGCCACGGCAGCCGCATGGCCGGGCTGCCGCCGACCACGCGACCGCCGCGCCGCCGGAAGCCCGACAGCCAGCTCGGCCTCGATCTCGATCCGGGCTGAGCTGGCACTGCGGTCCCGGCACCGGGGGCGGTCGCCGGCTTGCCCGCGCTGGAGGCGCTGACTAGGCTCGGCGTCCACACGGAGTGCACCGATCGAGCCTCGCGCTGCACGACGCTCGCCGAGGTGCCGGGGTTCAGGGAACGGCGTGACCGACGCGGCGTGCAAGTATCCGGGCTTCATCAGCTACAGCCATCGCGATCGGGCGGTGGCCGAATGGCTGCATCGCGCGATCGAACGCTATCGCGTGCCGCGCCGGCTGATCGGCAGCCCCGGCGCCCACGGCCCGGTGCCGGCGCGGCTCTACCCGATCTTCCGTGATCGCGACGAACTGGCCGCCGGCCCGCTGGCCGGCCCGCTGATGGAGGCGATCGGGCAGTCGCGCTGCTTCGTGCTGATCTGCTCGCCGGAGTCGGCGGCATCGCGCTGGGTCAACGACGAAGTCGCCGAGTTCCTGAAGCACAGCCCGCCGTCGCGCCTGCTGTGCCTGATCGCCGATGGCGAGCCGCACGCCGCCGATCCGGCCCGCGAATGCCTGCCGCCGGTGTTGCGCGAGCGCGGCATCGAAGCGTTGGCCGCCGAGCTGCACGACGACGCCGACGGCCGCGATCACGCCCGGCTGAAGATCATCGCCGGCCTGCTCGGCGTCGGCTTCGACGAACTGCGGCGCCGCGACCTGGTGGCGCGCAACCGGCGGCTGATCGCGATTGCCGGCCTGAGCCTGGTGGTGGCGACGCTGACCGTGGTGCTGGCGCTGGTCGCGCTGCGGGCCCGCGATGAAGCCGAGCGCAGCCGCCAGCAGGGCGAGGAGCTGATCGGCTTCATGCTCGGCGAACTGCGCGAGCAGCTGGAGCCGCTCGGCAAGCTGGGCCTGCTCGATGCCGTCGGCGACCGGGCGATGGCCTATTTCGCCGGGCTCGACGGCGGCCGTGCACCCGGCCCGAAAGCGCTGGCGGCGCGCGCCCGGGCGCTGCGCCAGATCGGCGAGGTGCGGCTGGCGCAGGGCCGGCCGGCGGAGGCGCTGCAGACGCTGGTGGCGGCGCTGGCGCTGCAGCGCGAACGGGTGGCGGCGACGCCGGACGACGACGAGCAGCGCTTCGAGCTGGGCCAGACCGAGTACTGGGTCGGCTACGCGGCATGGCGGGCCGGCGATTTCGATCGCGCCGAGGCCCGTTTCCGCGCCTACCAGCAGATCGCCGAGACACTGGCCGCCCGCGCGCCCGAGCGCATCGCCTGGCAGGCCGAGGTGGCCTATGCCTGGAACAACCTCGGCGTGCTGGCTTTCGAACGCCGCCGCTATGCCGAGGCCCATGCGCTGTTTGGCCGGGCGCTGGCCGCCGGCCAGGCGCTGCAGGCGCGCGGCCCGGTGCCGCCGGATCTGGAGATGCTGCTGATCGGGACCATGTCCTGGGAAGGCCAGGCGCTGATGAAGCTTGGTGACAGCGCGGCGGCGATGGCGATCTACGCCCGCCACGCCGATCGGCTGCGGCGGCTGCTGGCCGACCGCCCGGACGACCGGCGGGCGCAGAACCTGCTGACCAGCTCGCTGAGCACCTATGGCTTTTCGGCGCTGGAGATCGACCAGCCGCTGCTGGCGCTCGACATCGCCCGCGAGGGCGCCGCCGTGGCGACGGCGCTGGTGCAGGCCGATCCCGCCAACCTCGACAACCTGGCAAGCCTCGCCTACCACCAGCAGATCGAGGGCACCGCGCGCTTCCAGCTGCGCCAGTGGCCGGCGGCGACCGAGGCGCTGGACGCGGCGATCGGCAGTCTCGACCGGCTGCTGGCGCTGGACCCGTCGCAGCAGCTGCCGAGGCTGTCGCTGCTGTCGGCACGCGAACTGGCCTTCGCGCTGCACTGGCGTGCCGGCCAGCCGACTGCCCTGCGCGCGCTGGCCCACGACGCGCTGGCCGGCCTCGATACGCTGGCCGGCGACGCCGCCGAGGCGCCGACGATCCGCGCCGCCGCCCATCTGCTGGCGCTGGAAGTGGCGCTGTATGTCGATCGCGATCCGGCGGCTGCAGCGCGCCACCGGCAGGCGGCCAGCGCCGCGCTCGATGCCGCCGACGAGCGCGCGCCGGAACTGGGCCGCCGGGTGTCGCGGCTGCAGACCTTGCTCGGCCTGATGAGCGGACTCGGTCACGTTCCTGACGCCGCATGGCCGGAGAATTACGCAGCCTGGACGTACAGTGTGGTCGGCTTCATCGAACGCCATTGCCCGCAGATCGGTGCCTCGGAACCGACGCTCGACTGCCGGCAGCTGCGACCGATGGCGGCAGCCGCCCGTGCCGCGCCGTCCCGCCCATCCGCACCGGAATCCCGCCATGACCCCTGAGACGCCTTCGTTCCCGCTGAAGACCCGCACCTACATCGAGCTGACCCGCAAGGCGATCGACGGCAACCGCTGCGACCGCGTGCCGGCGGTGTATCTGGTGTCCGGCAGCACGCCCAGCGCCTGTGACAGCGTGATTTACGAGCTGGACACCGAAGCGGCCCGCGCCTACAGCTTCCGCACCCGCGATCCGGTCACCGGCGTCAGCGAACGTGCCCGCAAGTACGCCGGCCAGCTGGTGGTCAAGCGGATCAGCGACAGCGCCGTCGAAGTGCGGCTGGCCTGCGACAGCAGCGCCGTGTTCGAGCCGGAAGAGTTCGCGCTGCACTTCACCGTCAATGGCGACATCGCCGCGCCGCCGCTGGTGTTCGATCCGCCGATCGGCGCCAAGGGCGGGCCGCGCGTCTGAGCCCGGCACCGCCCTGGAACCGCGCTGCGACCGCAGCAGGGCAGTCGTAACGGAAGACAGCGGCCGGCCCGTTCGGCAGCCGCGCCAACTTGGCTATGCTGCCCCGGCCGCGACCGGCGGCAGCGACTCCGGGATGCAGGTCTTGCGCAACTTCCGCTACTACGACTTCCTGATGGCCGGCACCGTCGCGGTGCTGCTGTGCTCCAACCTGATCGGCCCGGCCAAGGCCTGCGTGGTGAGCCTGCCGGTGATCGGCATCGTCACCTTCGGCGCTGGCAATCTGTTCTTCCCGGTCAGCTACATCTTCGGCGACGTGATGACCGAGGTGTACGGCTACGCCCGCGCCCGCCGCGCGATCTGGGCCGGCTTCGCGGCGATGATCTTCGCCACCACGATGAGCAGCATCATCCTGGCGATGCCGGCCAGCCCGACGTCCGACTACAACAAGGTGCTGCAGCCGGCGCTGGAAACGGTGTTCGGCAACACCTGGCGGATCGTGGTCGCCAGCATGCTGGCGTTCTGGGTCGGCGACTTCGTCAACTCCTTCGTGATGGCGCGGATGAAGGTCTGGAGCCAGGGCCGGCACCTGTGGATGCGCACCATCGGCTCGACGATCTGCGGCCAGTCGATCGACAGCCTGCTGTTCTACCCGGTGGCGTTCTTCGGCATTCTCGACAACGCCACGCTCGCCTCGCTGATGGCCTTCAACGTGCTGTTCAAGATCGGCGTCGAAGTGCTGTTCACGCCGGCCACCTACTGGGTGGTGCATGCGCTGAAACGCGCCGAGGGCGTCGACACCTATGACACCCACACCTCGTTCTCGCCGTTCTCGCTGAAGGACGAAGGCGAGTCGCGCCGGATCGACTGACAGTGCCGGCGTTCAGCTGCGGTTCGGGCAGCGGCTGCAACAGTCCGGGCCGGTCCCGACTCCCGGAAGCCCCGATGCTGACCCGCCTGTACCTGTCCTTCCTCGCCGCCTTCGTCGCGCTGCTGCTCGCCGGCGCTGCGCGCGCCGCCGGCAGCGCCACGGTGGTAGCCGGCGACAATCTGAACGATCCCGCCGCCACCTCGGTGCGCTCGCGAATCGAGTTCGACACGCCGAATCGCGTGCGCGTGCAGGCCGATCGCGGCGTCGACGGCTACCTGCTGGTGCGCGACGGCCGCGCCTATGCGGTGGCCGATCTCAACGGCCAGCAGATGGTCTTCGACTACGCCCAGACGATGGCGAAGTTCGGCGGCCTGGCGCGCAGCCTGGCGCCGCGCAGCCTGGTCACCGACGGCCGCTTCGTCAGCCTGACCGGACCGGGACGCAGCGAGACCATCGCCGGCCTCAGCGGCCGCGTCTGGCTGCTGACCACGGTCAACAAGGCCGGCCACGAGCGCCGGGACGAACTGGTGCTGACCGCCGACCCGCGCGTGCGCGAGCTGACCGATGCGCTGCTGGCCACCGGCCGCATCGTCGCCAAGGCGTTCCCGGAACTCGATGCCGAGGCCAACGAGCAGCTGGCCGCCGAACTGCGCAAGCGCGGCACCGGCCTGCTGCGGGTCGGCAACAGCTTCCTGCTTGAACGGCTCGATCCGGCCAGCCCGGCGGCGCCGCGCTTCGCGCTGCCGGCCGAACCAACGGTGCTGCCGGATCTCGGCGGCCTGTTCGGCCGCTGAGCGGACCCGCTCAGAAGAACGCCATCGTCCGCACTTCGATGCTCTCGCGCGGCCGGGCATCGGGCCGCGTGTCCGGATGCTCGAAGGCGCTGTGGAACATGAACCGGGCCCGGCCGTCGGTGGCCGAGTCGTAGGTCTTCAGCAGCAGCGCCTGACGGGCATCCATGCCGGGGAAGTAGAACCAGCGATGCGCCGGATTCGGGCGCATGACGTGGATCTCGCCGGTGCGCTCGCGGTACTTCAGGTCCATCAGCAGCAGATCGTCCGGCGACTGCGTGCTGGCATCGCACATCGCCAAGGGCAGTTCCTCGACTGGCGCATACAGCGGCTTCCAGACGTTGTAGAACGCCACCCGGCGCGCCAGCAGCGCGTCCGCCTCGTCGGGCAGCAGGTCGCGCAGCCGCTGCGGGCCGCTGCGCTCGGTGTAGTCGCTGTGCACCAGCAGTACCGCCGGACGCTGCACGGTGGTCTGCACGCTCAGATCGTCGGCCGGCATCCGGCGGCGGATCGTGTGATCGAACACCACCACGCGGCGCGCGCCGCTGTGCTGCCGGACATGCTCGACGACCTGCGCGTAATAGGCAGCGGTCACCGCCGCGTCATCGTCGAAGGCGGTGAAGCCGGCCGGAAAATCGTGGATCTCGAAGCCTTCGCGGTCGGCGCTGAACCGGTCTGCCTGCGGCCAGCCATCATGGATCGGCACGGTGCGCGCCTCGCTGCCCGGCGGATTGCGGTCGACGTCGCCGTCCGGCTCGTAGAACCAGGTGTTCAGCCGGCGGCCGTTGTCGGCGCTGTAGTGCAGGGTGGCGAGGATCGGGGCGGAAGCGGTCATCGGCGGGCGGTTCCGGGAAGGGTCTGGCCGATGGTTGCCGGGCCGGCGCGGCCCAGCAAGGGGGACGCGCCCGGTCCCGCCGCCGTCAGTTCGACTTGCGCCGCGGCCGCGCCTTCGGCGTCAGCTTCAGCACCGGCTCGTCGCCGCCGGACAGGCCGGGCACGACGACCACACCGGCTTCGGCCAGCATCCGCAACTGGGCGCTGATGGCGTCGCTCGGCCCTTCGGCGCGCAGGTAGCGGCCATCTTCCTGCAGCAGCCAGCTTTGCGCAGTGTCGGCGAGATAGGTTTCCAGGTGCTCGCGCACGCGGCTGCTGATCTCCGGATCGCGCAGCGGGAAGGCGATCTCGACCCGGCGCAGCAGGTTGCGCTCCATCCAGTCGGCGCTCGACAGCCAGACCTCGTCGTGGCCGCCGTTGTGGAACCAGAACGCCCGCTGGTGCTCGAGGAAGCGGCCGACCACCGAGCGCACCCGGATGTTGTCCGACAGCCCCGGCACGCCAGGCCGCAGCGAGCACATGCCGCGCACGATCAGGTCGATCTGCACGCCGGCCTGCGAGGCCTCGTACAGCGTCTTGATGGTTTCCGGCTCGACCAGGCCGTTCATCTTGGCGACGATCCGCGCCGGCTTGCCGGCCAGCGCCTGCCGGCGTTCGTGGTCGATGCGCTCGCGGATGCCGGTGGCCAAGGTGAACGGCGCCTGCAGCAGCCGGGTCAGCGCCGGCACCTTGCCAAGACTGGTCAGCTGCAGGAACACGTTGTGGACGTCGCGGCAGATTTCGGCGTCGGCGGTCAGCAGGCCGTAGTCGGTGTACATCCGCGCGGTGCGCGGGTGGTAGTTGCCGGTGCCGAGGTGCGCGTAATGGCGCAGGCCGCTGTCCTCGCGGCGGACGATCAGCATCATCTTGGCGTGGGTCTTGTAGCCGACCACGCCGTAGACGACATGAGCGCCGACGTCCTGCAGCGCTTCCGCCAGCGAGATGTTGTCGGCCTCGTCGAAGCGCGCCCGCAGCTCGACGACCACGGTCACTTCCTTGCCGGCCCGGGCGGCCTGGATCAGCGCCTCGGCTACCGCGCTCTTGGCGCCGGTGCGGTACAGCGTCTGCTTGATCGCCAGCACGTTGGGGTCTTTCGCGGCCTGGCGCAGCAGCTCCAGCACCGGCGCGAAGGAATCGTAGGGATGCTGCAGCAGCCGGTCCTTCTCGCGCATCGCCGCGAACAGGTCGCCGGCCAGCGGCTTCGGCACGCGCGGCGTGAACGGCAGGTCCTTGAGATCGGCGCGGTCGATCAGATCCGGCACGGTCAGCAGCCGCATAAGGTTGACCGGGCCGTTGCAGGGGTAGATGTCGGCGTTCGACAGGTTCAGCTCGTCGGCCAGGTAGCGGATCAGCTCGTCCGGGCAGTTGTGCGCCACTTCCAGCCGCACGGTATCGCCCCACTGGCGCTGCTCCAGCTCGTCTTCGAGCGCTTCGAGCAGGTCCGAGGCTTCCGCCTCGTCGACCAGCAGGTCCGAATTGCGGGTGACGCGGAACTGGTAGCAGCCGCTCGGCTCCATGCCTGGAAACAGCTGGCCGACCTGGGCATGGATGACGCTCGACAGGAACACGAAATCGTGCGGTCCGGTGCCCGGCACGCTGGCCGGAATTTGGATCAACCGCGGCAGCGCGCGCGGGGCCTGCACCACCGCGTAGCCGATGTTGCGGCCGAAGGCATCGCGACCGTCGAGGCCGACGATGAAGTTCAGCGACTTGTTCATGATCCGCGGGAACGGATGCGCCGGATCGAGGCCGATCGGCGACAGCACCGGCATCACCTCGTTCTCGAAGTAGGCCTTCAGCCAGATCTCCTGCTCTGCCGACCAGCTGGCGCGGCGCAGGAAGCGGATCGACTCGGCTTCCAGCGCCGGGATCAGCACGTCGTTCAGCACCCGGTACTGGTCGTCGACCAGCGCATGCGCGGAAGCCGCGATCGCCGCCAGCAGCTCGGTCGGCGTGTTGCCGTCCGGGCCGACCGTCGTAGCGCCGACCTTGACCATCTGCTTGAGACCGGCAACGCGGATCTCGAAAAACTCGTCGAGGTTCGAGCAGGAAATGCACAGGAACTTCAGCCGCTCCAGCAGCGGCACCCGGACATCCTCCGCCTGCGCCAGCACCCGGCGATTGAATTCGAGCAGCGACAGTTCGCGGTTGATGAACGTGGGCAGCGGCGACGGCGGCATGGCAGTCATGCGGAGCGGGAACGCGATGAAGGGATGGGGAATCCTACTAGAAGCCTGTTTTATGAAGCTTTTGTGACAGCGCGCCGGAACCGCGGGTTCACCGGCCAGCCAGCAGGGCACGCAGCGGCGCCAGCTCGGCCTCGTCCGCACCTTCTCCGCCGAGCAGGGCCAGCGCCTGCTGCAGTTCGGCGCGGCCCTCGTCGCGGCGGCCGAGGCCGATCAGCACCTGGCCGCGCAGCGCCGCCAGCTTGCCGGCGCCGCTGGCATCGGCCGAGGCATCGGCCAGCCGGCCGCTCGACACCGGCGTCAGCACGGCCAGCGCGTCGCCGTGCCGGCCCAGCGCCAGCAGCACGCTGGCGTGCGAGAAACGCGCCGCATCGACCAGGCTGGAGCCTTCGCCCGAGGTCTTGACCAGACCCTGCACCGCCGCCGCCAGATGCCGTTCGGCCACCGCCAGCCGGCCGATCTCGTGCTCGGCATCGCCCAGGTTCAGCCGCTCGACCAGCGTGTACTGGTTGGCCTCGCCCCAGCGGCGGACGCTGCGGGCATAGACCTCGCGCTGGATCTCGGCGCGCCGGGCGACATCGCCGACCAGGCTGTACAGGTAGCCGAGCGAGGACAGCGCGGCGATCGTCGACTGGTCATCCGGGCCGCGCGCCTTCTCGTGATCGGCGACCGCCTGCTGCAGATACGGAATGCCCTCCGCCGGCCGGCCGAGATTGCGCAGCGCATTGCCGAGCAGACGCCGCGCGGTGCCCAGCGTCGACAGCCCGACATTGGCTTCGGTGTAGGGATCGCCGGCCAGGATTTCCTGGGCGATGGCCTGCGCGGCAGCCGGTTCGCCGAGCCGCAACCGGGCATCGCCGATGGTCAGCCGGATATGGGCGGCCAGCGCGATGTCGTCCGGCTGCACGGCGCGCTGGATGGCCTGGGCGGCGCTGTAGGCCTCCAGCGCCGGCGTCAGCTCCAGCCGCTGGAAGTGGTAGCTGCCGCGCGCCAGCTGAGCGCGCAGGCCCAGTTCGCCGATCGCCGCGCGGCGCACGCCGGCCAGCGCATCGGCTTCGTCCAGGCGCTGCTTCGCCTCGTCGAACTTCGACAATCGCACCAGCACCGTCACCAGATCGTATTCGCCGAGCAGCCGCTGCTCATCGTCCGGCAGCCGCTGCAGGCGGTTCAGCTCGGTGACCCGGCGCAGCTCGCCTTCGGCGGTCGCGTAGTCGCCGAGGATGCGGTAGGCACGGCCGAGCGTGGTGCGGATGCCGGCCTCGATCAGCGGCGCCTCGACGAAGCGGCCGTCAAGGCGCAGGCGGGCGGCGTCGATCAGCTCGCGCAGGGTCGGGTTGCGGTCGTAGGCGATCGTCGAGGTGCGGCTGCGACCGCCGCCGAGCAGGTCGACGTTGAGGAAGCGGTTCATCTCCGTGGCCAGCGCCGCCTGCACGATCGCCTCGTCACGGGCGCGGTCGGCGGCGCGGTACTGCCAGGCGGTGGCGGCCAGGCCGGCGACCAGCGCTGCGGTCGCCGCCGCGATCCACGGCCGCCGCGCCCGGTTGCGGGCCAGCGCCGCCTCGGCCTCGATCAGCCGCTGCTCGCGCAGCCGCGCGTCGGCAGCGGCCGCGCGGCGCGCCTCAAGACCCGCCAGGTGCTCGATCAGCGCGGCCACCGTCGGCAGCCGGCGCGCCGGGTCGCCGTCGGTGGCCAGCGCGATCGACTGGCACAGCAGCGGATCGCCGATGCCGGCCTCCCAGCCCGGCGCGATCGGCCGGTTCAGGTCGCCGACCAGCAACTGCCAGAGCAGCAGGCCGAGCGCGTAGACATCGCTCTGCACGGTCGGCGCCTGGCCGGCGATCAGCTCCGGCGCGAGGTACAGCGGCGTGCCGCTGCTGTCGCCGTTGAAGGCCTCGGTCACGGTCATGCCGAGCCGGGTGATGCCGAGCGCGGCCAGCCGTTCCGGGTTCAGCAGCCGGCCGCTGCCGAAGTCGGTCAGCCGCGGCCGCCAGCGGCCGTCGGCGGCCGCGGTGATCAGCACGTTGGCCGGCTTCAGGTCCTTGTGCAGCACACCGACGCCGTGGGCGGCGGCCACCGCGTGGGCGATCTTCAGGAACAGCGCCAGCCGCGCCGGACGATCGAGCGCCGCCAGGTGACCGGCGTCCGCCCAGTCGTGCAGGTTGTCGCCGCCGTACTCGCATTCGAGGAAGAACGGCGGCGCCTCGAAGTTCCAGTCGACGATGCGGGCGAAGTCGTCGCGCTCGCCGAGGCCGTCGACCAGCACGCGGTACAGCGTCGCCTCGCGCTTGAGCATCGCCAGCCGCTCGCCGTCACCGCTGAACTTGAACACCCGCAGTTCGCGCGTGCGGCCGTGCCGGGCCAGCCAGACCTCGCTGGCGCGCGACGGATTGAGCTGCCGCTCCAGCTGCCATTCGGGCCGCTGCGGCACGGTCTGGGCGCCGGCCAGCTGCAGGCGGCTGGCCAGCCGGCGGCCGCTGGCAACGCGTTCGACCGGGCCGTTGCAGCGGTAGCCGAGCCTCGGCAGCGTGACGATCCGCTCGGCCTCGGCCGGCCCGAGCGCCTTGCGGAGCTTGGCGATGGCATTCGGCAGCACGTTGTCGACCGTCGGCCGGCCGCTCCAGACGCGCGCGAACAGCTCCTCCTTGGTGACCACTTCGCCGACGTGGCGCAGCAGCTCGGCGAGCAGCTGCAGCGGCTTCTGCTCCAGCTCGACGACCAGACCGCCGACCACCAGCTCGAAGCGCACCTCGTCGAACTCGACGCTGCCGAAACGATAGCGGTACAGCGGCATTTCCGAGCCAGCGTCGACAGCCACGCGCATCACCTCCCCGAACACTCGCCTGACCGCAGGCCGACCCGGCGCGCGGCGGCTTCACTGTAAGCCGCCGACATGGCCGGGGGAACCCGCAGGCCGCCGGCGACCGGCTGACGAGCCCTTGGCAAATCAGCAGCTTGCAGCGCGTTAGGAATCCGTTAGCTGGCGTGATGGCCGAGGCGCCGCCGGTGCCGGAGGCTGCAACGCATTCCCGACCCGCCGCGAACGCCCGATGCCGATGCCGCGCGCCTTTCGCCTGATCACCGTTGCCGCTGCCGTGCTCGGCCTGCTGGCCGCCTGCGGCGATCACCTGGAGGACGACATCCGCCAGCGCTTCGCCGAACGCCATGACCGGGCGCTGTGCTTCCGGCTGGAAGCGCCATACCCGGCGGTGATCACGGCCGGGCCGGCGCAGCGCGAAACCTTGCTGTGGCTGTCGGCGCTGGAACGGGCCGGCCTGCTGAGCCGCCGCGAGCTGCCGGCCGATCACGATCCGGCGGCCGCCGGGCCGCGCCTCGAATTCAGCCTGACCGACGCCGGCCGCGCGCAGATCCGTCCGGCCCAGGGCTTCTGCTACGGCCGGGCGGAGATCGTCGAGGTGATCGACTACACCCGCCCGTCCGAGATCAACGGCGCCGCCACCGTGCAGGCCGAGGCGCGGCTGCGCCGCCGGATCGACGCCGACTGGGCCCGCGATCCAGCGCTGGCGGCGCTGATCGCCACCGGCGACGACACCGTCCGGATGCTGCTGATCAACAAGGCCAAGGGCGGCTGGTCGCCCGCTTACTGACCCGATCCCCACGCCAAGGAGTTGCGCCGATGCCACCGAACCGCCCCACCCTGCTGTCCCTCGCGCTGACCGCCGCGCTGCTCGCGGCCGGCTGCGGTGGCAGTGATGCGCCGCCGAAGATCGCCGCCGCCTCGCCGGCACCGGCTGCTGCCGGCAACAAGGCCTCGACCCGTCCGGAAGACAACCTGCCCGACGCCCGCTGCCCGTCGAAGGCCGGCACCGCGCTGCCGGGCCCGGACATCGTCGGGCTCAAGCTCGGCATGTCGTTCGACGAAGCGCTCAACCACGCGCGCTGCGCGATGGACGACGGCGTCATCGGCTTCACGCCGCGCTGGTTCCAGCAGCTGCGCACCGGCAGCACGGTGCTGCGGAACCAGGGCTTCACGATCCAGCGCGGCGACACCGCCGAGTGCGTGTTCAAGAGCCTTGGCGATGCCCAGAAGTGCGGCCTCGGCCGGCGTGTCTGGGAGCATGTCGACGAGCTGATCTCGGTGGCCGCGCCGGGCCTCGACGGCCACCAGACCGTGGTCGGCATCTGGCGCACGCAGAACTGGAAGCCGGGCGCGATGCCGTCGCGCGCCTCGGTGCTGCAGGCGCTACGCGACAAGTACGGCCGGGAAGGCGAGCTGACCGAGCAGCCGAGCGGCACCGCCAGCTGGCGCTACGACACCGCCGGCGAGCCGCTGAGCAAGGCCAGCCCGCAGTTCACCCAGTGCTACGGCATCAGCGCCCGGCACAACGGCTCGCAGGCCTGGCGCGAAGGCTGCGGACTGTCGATCAGCGCCGATCTGATCCCGCCGCGCGACAACCCGCAGCTGGTGCAGACGCTGTACGTCGGCATGGCGCACCAGCAGCAGCTGATCGACTACGGCGATGCCCTGCAGGCCGAACTGGACCGGCTCGATGCCGCGCGCCGCCAGTCGGAAGTCGACGCCGCGTCCGGCTCGGCGCCGAAGCTGTGAGGCCGTCGGCGATGGCGCGCGGCGCGCAGGCAGCTGGCCTGTCGCTGTCGGTGCTGGCGATGGCCGGCTGCGGCGATCAGGCTCCGACCGCTACCGCTGCTGGGCCCGCTCCGGCAGCGGTCGGGGCGGCACCGGCGGCACGGGCTGCAGCGGGCGACGCACGCCCCGGCACCGCCGGTGCTGGCGGCGCTGCCGCTGCGTCGTTCGGCAGCGGCCTGCTGGCCTATCCGGATGATCTGCAGATGATCCTGCTGGCCCAGCGGCTGGCCGGCGGCGACCCGGTGGCCACCATCGCCCGCTGGGCCGAGGCCAGCCCGGCCGTGCGCCAGGCCAACGAGTTCCAGCGCGATGCGGCGCTGGCTGCCGAACGTCAGCGGCTGGAAGCCGTGCTGGCAGCGGTGGCCGATAGCGGCCGGCTGCGCATCCGCACCACCACACAGCTGGGCGACTACGACACCGCCGCCGGGGTCTGGTACCTGAGCGCCTTCCAGCCGGGCAGCCTTTTCACCTTCAGCCATCAGCGCGACAGCGCCGCGCTGGCAATGCAGAACGCCCGTGAGGCCTATCGCTGGCCGATGCCCGCCGCCGAGGCCGAGGCGCTGAAGCGCAAGACCCAGTACCGGACCGTGGAGGTCGACATCGACCTGACCATCACCGGTGCCCGGATGCGCGGCAACGGCCCGCAGGTCGATGCCCGGATCACCGCCTTCCAGCTCGGTATCGCCGGCAGCAACGGCGGCGAGATCGCCCAGGTTCGCCTGGCCGATGGTTCGCCATGACGCAGTCCCCGCCCCCACCCGTCACCCAGGAGCCCCCATGTCCGCCAGCCTGATCACCACGCTTCACGTCGGCAGCCGGCCGATCGAAATCCATACCTTCAGCGGCGAAGTGCTGGAATCGCAGAAGTGGACCACCACGCAGATTTCCGGCGGCGGCGGTGGCGGCTACAGCCACAACGGCACCGGCTTTTCATCCAGCGCGCCGGTGCGCTCGCACACCACCACGCACGACCAGATCTTCGTCCGCGCCGCCAGCGGCGAGGAACGGGCGCTGGAGCTGTCGGACGTGCATCTGGCGGTACGCAAGGGCCAGTGGCTGACCCTGGTGCTGGCGATCCGGGCCGGCAAGCACGAAGGCCCGTACGTGGCGATCCTCAACCACAACACCGGCTCGATGGACTGGGTCGCCAAGGCGGTCAACGACAGCTGTGGGCCGATGTTCTACAACCTGCTGATCGTGGTCGGCGTGTTTGCCGGTGTCGGCGGCGTCTTCGCCCTGCTCGGGGGCACCTTCTTCACGGGCCTGCTGTTCGCCGGTCTCGGCATCGGCGGCATCCTGTGGATCGTCCGCCGCCGCAAGGCATTCAAGGCCGGGATCAGTGCGCTGACCACGCAGCTGCGCACCCAGCACGGGCCGCCGAAAGTCTGAAGCGCCCGCGCGGGCCGGCGTGCAGCGTGGTTCAGCGAACGACGATCGCCTGCGCGAACTTGACGACATCGGCCGCCGGCACATCGCCCGGCACCGCCAGCCCGCGCTGCACGGCCGGGCGGTCGCGGATGGCGCTGCGCCAGCGGCTCAGGTTCGGCAGGTCGTCGATCGCCACGCCGGCCCAGCCGTGGATGTTCGGCCAGGTGAAATTGATGATGTCGGCGATCGAATAGCTGCCGCGCCCCGGGCCGACCAGGAAGTCGCGGCCTTCGAGGCGGCTGTCGAGCACCTTGTACAGGCGCCGGGTCTCGTTCTGGTAGCGGTCGATCGCCGGCTGGTACTTCTCGTGCCAGTAGCGGAAGAACACGTTGGCCTGGCCCTGCATCGGGCCGACGCCGCCCATCTGGAACATCACCCATTGCAGCGTTTCCGAACGCAGGCGGGTGTCGGTCGGCAGCAGCTGGCCGTATTTCTCGGCGAGGTAGACCAGGATCGCGCCGGATTCGAACACCGCGAACGGGCCCGCGCCGTCCTGCGGCGCGTGGTCGACGATCGCCGGAATCCGGCCGTTCGGATTGATGGCGAGGAACTCCGGCGTCTTCTGCGCGCCGCTGCCGAGATCGACGCGCTGCACCGTGTACGGCACGCCGAGTTCCTCCAGCATGATCGACACCTTGTGGCCGTTCGGGGTCGGGGCAGTGAACAGGTCGATCATCGGAACACTCGGCTTCGAAAAGGTGGCCGACGCTAGCGCGATCGCCAGCGTCTCGCCAGCCGACACGAAAAAGGCCGGCGTCCTTGCGGAAGCGCCGGCCCGTTGGGTGCCGCGATGCGCCTAGGCGGCGACCGCCACCGGCGCCAGCTTGCGCGGCGCCGCCGCGTACTGCGCGGCCAGCGCGTCGATCTGCGCCAGCACCGCGCGGTTGTCGTGATCCCAGGGATGGAAGCCCGGCTTGAAGTAGTCCAGCCACGGCAGCGCGATGCCGCGCAGCGCACCGACCGGGCCCAGCATCAGCCAGCCGAACTTCGCCCAGTCGCGCAGGCCGTGGCGGTGTTCGGCGTCGGCCTTGACCATGCGCGCCATCGTCCAGGCGATGGCCGACAGGAACACGCCGGTGATCACCACCAGCGCCGACGTGCGCAGCAGATAGGCCCGCAGCGTCTTGCCCATGACCTTGCTGTAGACGTCGTAGGCCACCGCCTTGTGCTCGGTTTCCTCCAGCGCATGCCAGCGCCACATCGCGGTCATCGTCGGGTCCGAGCCCTCGATGATCTCCGGCTTGCGCAGCAGCAGGTCGCCGTAGATCGCGGTGAAGTGCTCCAGCGCGATGGTGATCGACAGCTGCACCTCGTGCGGCAGCTTCTTGGCCGCTTCGATGATCGCGAAGATCTCGCGGCCCAGCTGCGCCGCCGGCAGGCCCTGGGCTTCGAGGCGTTCGTTGTATTCCTCGTGCTCGCGGCCGTGCATGGCTTCCTGGCCGATGAACGCGGTGACCTGCTGCTTCAGCTCCGGATCGCTGATCTGGTCGCGGTAATGGCGCAGCGAATGGATGAAGAAGCGCTCGCCGTCCGGGAAGAACAGCGACAGCGTGTTCATGTAGGCGCTCAGCAGCGGACCGTGGGCGTTCCAGCGCTTCAGGTCGATGGCGGCGAGGTCGAACTTCAGGTCACGGCGGATCGGCATCATCGGGACAACTCCGGCAGGGAAATGATCTGAAATAACTGTGCCATTGATTGATGTCACAGTAAAGACAGGCATCCTGCCGCGGATCGGCGAGCCGGTGTCGTAGGTATGATTCACGGCATGAAAGGCATTCTCGGTCGGCTATCCCCGTTTGCGCAGACTGGCGCCGCCCGTGCCGGCAGCGCCGGCACGACGACCACGGCCGTCCGCGAGTACACCATTGACGAGCTGGCCCGCCAGGCCGGCACCACGGTGCGCAACGTCCGCGCCTACCAGGATCGCGGCATCATCCCGCCGCCCGAGCGGCGCGGCCGGGCCGGTGTCTACAACGCCGAGCACCTGTCGCGGCTCCGGATCATCGGCCAGCTGCTGGCGCGCGGGTACACGCTGTCGTCGATCGGCGAACTGATCGAGGCACTCGACCAGGGCCAGAACCTGGCGCAGGTGATCGGCATCGAATCGGCGGTCGCCAGCCCCTGGACCGACGAGCAGCCGATGACCTATTCGCTGCCGGACCTGATCAAGCTGTTCGAGGGCAATTTCGACCCGCGCGTGCTGGCCACGGTCGTCGACCTCGACATCCTGCAGCAGCAGGGCGCGAAGTTCGTCGCGCCGAGCCCGAAGATGATCATCGCCGCCGCCGAGCTGGTGAAGACCGGCATCCCGCTGGCCGACATGCTCGACGTGGTCAGCCAGCTGCGCGCCAATGTCGAACGCGCTGCCGAAGCGATGGTGCAGCTGATCGACAAGCACCTGCTGGAAAAGTACGGCGACGGCCTGCCGCCACCGGAGGAATCGGCCGAGATCGGCGACCTGATCTGGCGCCTGCGGCCGCTGGTCGAGATGGCCGTGCACGCCGAGGTGTCGCGGGCCATGCAGCGCGCCGCCACCCAGCATCTCGGCGACCGCCTGAGCCACGTGCTGGAGCAGTTCGAGCGGGCCCGCCTGCAGGGCGCCGCCCAGGCCGATTCCGACGACGCCTGAGCACGGCCTGAAACAGGCCGGACGGCGCTCGACGCGCGCCGCTAGATCGCCAGCGCCCGATCCGGGTAATCGGTAAACACGCCGTCGACGCCCATCTGGCGCAGCAGGCGCATTTCGGCCGGATCGTTGACCGTGTAGACGTACACCTTGATGCCGTGGGCATGGGCATCGGCGATCAGCCTGGGATCGACGAATTCCGAGGACAGGTTCAGCGTCGCCGCGCCCAGTTCCAGCGCGCAGCCGGCCCAGTCCAGCGGCACGCCGCAGAGCAGCGCGCCGACCGGAATCTCCGGCGCCAACTGCTTGAACTCCCAGAGTTCGGGCAGGTGGAACGACGACACCAGGAACTTCTCGACCGGCCAGCCGGCCTCCACATAGCTGCGGATCACCGCCGCCACCGCCTCGGCCGTGCCGCCGGCCGATTTCAGCTCGATGTTGACGCCGACCCGCTGGTCAACCAGGTCGAGCACTTCCTGCAGCGTCGGGATCAGCTGGCCGCCGCCGGCATCGAGCGCCCGCAGCGCCGCCAGCGGCTGATCGGCCAGAAAGCCGTGGCCGTTGGTGGTGCGATCGAGCGTCAGGTCGTGGAACACCAGCAGCGCGCCGGACGGATGCCGCTGCACGTCGAACTCCACCCACGGCGCCCCCAGCGCGATGCCGGTGTCAATCGCCAGCAGGGTGTTTTCCGGCGCGTGACCACGCGCGCCGCGATGGCCGATGACAGTGAACGCGCTGGAGAACATGACGGGCTCGTCTGCGGCAGGCGGAACCTTACTTTACGCTCGCCCCGCGCCGGACAGACGGATGACCCGCCGCTGCGTGGCAGCTGCGCAGGTCGCCGCGACCGGCGTCCCTCGATCGGCTCAGGACCCCTCGAACCATGCTCCGTCTGCCCGCTGTCGACGCCGCCCGCCGCGCCGTCCCGCTGTTGATCGGCCGCTGCACGGCCGCCGTGCTGGCGCTGGCCGCCGGTCTGCCCGGCAGCGCTGCGGCCCAGCTGCTGCCGCCGGTCTGCGGCTGGTACGAGCCGCCAGTGGCGCTGGCCTATCCGGAAGCGAATGCCCGCTACTACCAGATCGATCTGCCGGCCCGGCCGCCGGCCGGCGCGCGCGTGCGGGTGGAGGGCGAATTCCTCGGCACCCGCTACTTCTCGCTGCAGACCTATGACGCCCGCTTCGATCCGGTCGACCACCTGGCCGACTACCGGTTGCGGGCCGATCCCGGCAGCCGTTCGACCCTGCTCGGTCCCACCGCCAGCAATCCGGCGATCCGCCCCGGCGGTCGCTACACCGCGTATGTCGAGTACGGCGCGCCGCCCCGGCAGCGGCCCCGCAACACGCTGTACACCGGCACCCGCATCGACGCGCCGGTGCGCGCCCGGCTATGGCTGCGCGCCTACCTTCCGGAAACGCGGGTGCCGCTGCCGGTCGTGGTGCTGGAAACGCCGGACGGCGACCGGCCGCTGTTCGCGCCTGATGCCTGCCGACCGCCGCTGCGCCCGGCAGGGGGCGACGCCGCTGCCGCCGACGCCAATGTCGATGCCTCCGCCGCAATGGCGGACGCGGTGCCCGCGCCGACGACCGCCGCCGACGTCGTGGCGACAGCCGGCAGCAGCCCGCGCGTGCGCCGCTTCGAGGTGTTCCACGACATCGGCGACGACGGCGAGGCCAACAGCCAGTTCGGCCTCAACCAGGACGCCGCCTACATGGCGCTGGCCGTGCGCCGCAGCGACGACGTGCTGCTGGTGCAGGGCCGCGCACCGACCTTCCGCGACCGCTTCATCGCCGTGCCGCTGCGCCCGGAAGTGCGCTACTGGTCGTTCTGCCAGAACGACGAGCAGCGCACGACTGTGGTCGCCTGCGCAGCCGATCGCAGCATTCCGGTCGATGCCGCCGGCCGCTACCACCTGGCGCTCGGCGACGGGCTGCCGGCGCTGCCGTTGCGCGCCCGGGGCTTCGCGGCGCTGCCGTTCGGCGCGGTTCGCGATGGCCGGGGCCTGCTGATCTACCGGCAGCTGATCGCCGCCGTCGATTTCGCCGGCGCGATCCAGCGGGTCGGCAGCGGCCAGGACGCCCGCGCCGTGATCGGTGACTACGCGCCGATCGCCGTCAGCTGTCCGCGCACGCTGTTCAGCGCTCGGGTCCGGGCCGGCGACACGCCGGCCAGCATCATCGCCAGCTGCGCCGCCGCGCCCTGAACGCAGCCGGCCGCAGCGCCGGTCTCAGGCCACGGTGACGATCTTCATCGTGTTGGTGCCGCCCATCTCGCCGGTCAGGTCGCCACGGGTCAGCAGCACGCGGTCACCGGTGACGATCACCCGGCGGTACTTCAGGCAGGCGATCGCTTCGCGTTCGGCCTGCATCGCGTCCGAGGTCGAGGGATCGAAGCTCACCGGGTAGACGCCACGACACAGCGCCATCTTGCGGCGGGTCCGCTCGTGGCGGGTCAGCGCGTAGACCGGAATGCCGCTGTCGGTGCGCGACACCATCAGCGCCGTCGAACCGGACTCGGTCAGGCTGACGATGGCCTTGGCGTGCATCTGCTGCGCGGTCCAGGTGGTGGCCATCGCCACGGCTTCGTCGATGCGCTCGAAGTGGCTGCCCATCGTCCGCCGCGAGCGCTCGCGGCTCGGCATCGCCCGCTCGGCGCCGACGCATACGCGCGCCATCGCCTCGATGGTCTTGACCGGCCATTTGCCGGTGGCGGTCTCTGCGGAGAGCATCACGGCATCGGTGCCGTCCATCACCGCGTTGGCGACATCGAGCACTTCGGCACGGGTCGGAATCGGGTTGACGATCATCGACTCCATCATCTGCGTTGCCGTGATCACCATGCGGTTGGCCTCGCGCGAGGCGGCGATGATCTTCTTCTGCCAGCCCGGCAGCTCGGCATCCCCGATCTCCACGCCGAGATCGCCGCGCGCCACCATCACCACGTCGCTGGCCTTGATGATGGCCTCGAGATTCGGCAGCGCCTCGGCGCGCTCGATCTTGGCGACCAGCGCGGCACTGCCGCCGGCCGCCTTCATCAGCTCGCGCGCCTCGTGCATGTCGGCCGCCGAACGCGGGAAGCTGACGGCAATGAAATCGGCACCGATCGAAATCGCGTGGACCAGGTCCTCGCGGTCCTTGTCGGTCAGCGCCGCCGCCGACAGGCCACCGCCCTGCTTGTTGATGCCCTTGCGGTTCGACAGCACGCCGCCGAGCACCACCACGGTGTCGATGCAGCTGCCCTTGACGGCGGTGACCCGCAGGGTGATCGCGCCATCGTTGAGCAGCAGGATGTCGCCCGGCCGGGTGTCGTCCGGCAGCGCCTTGTAGGCGCAGCCGACGGCATGGACATCGCCGGCTTCGGCCGGCAGCGCGGTATCGAGCCGGAACGCCGCGCCCTCGATCAGTTCGACCGGGCCGTCGGCAAAGCTTTCGATGCGGATCTTCGGGCCCTGCAGGTCGGCGAGCACGCCGATGTCGTAGCCCATCTCGTGGGCCGCAGCCCGCACCGCAGCGGCGCGACGGGCGTGGTCGGTGGCCTTGCCGTGCGAGTAGTTCAGGCGGACGACGTCGACGCCGGCCATCAGCAGCCGCTTCAGCACGGCGGGGTCGTCGGTGGCAGGACCGAGCGTGGCGAGGATCTTGGTGCGACGGTTCATGGCGGCAGGTCGGCGGGCGGAAGGATCACGGCGCGATGCGGGCAGCGCCAGCATCTGCAAGCGCTGCACCGGCATTGCACCACATCACCCGCCGGCTCGCGGCGCGGCGACGCCGGGCGGCCGCCGCCGGCAGCCGCGTGGAAGGCGCTGCCCCGGGCGACGGCAGCGGGCAAAATGGCGGCTCCTTCCCGACTTCCGCGAACCCGCCCATGACCGTCCTCGGCACCCCGCTGTCCCCGAACGCCACCCGCGTGATGCTGCTCGGCAGCGGCGAGCTGGGCAAGGAAGTGGTGATCGAGCTGCAGCGGCTGGGCGTGGAGACCATCGCCGTCGATCGCTATGCCGATGCGCCGGCGATGCAGGTGGCCCATCGCAGCCATGTGATCAGGATGCTCGATGGCGACGAGCTGCGCCGCATCGTCGCGCTGGAGCGGCCGCACTTCATCGTTCCGGAGATCGAGGCGATCCACACGCCGACCCTGCAGGCGCTGGAAGCCGAGGGCGCTGCCACCGTGATCCCAACCGCCCGCGCCGCGCGGCTGACCATGGATCGCGAAGGCATCCGCCGGCTGGCAGCGGAAACGCTGGGTCTGCCGACCTCGCCGTATCGCTTCGCCGACAACCTCGCCGACTACCAGGCCGCCGTCGCGGCGATCGGCATTCCCTGCGTGGTCAAGCCGCTGATGTCGTCGTCCGGCAAGGGCCAGAGCACCATCAAGTCGGCGGCCGACGTGCAGAAAGCCTGGGATTACGCGCAGGAAGGCGGCCGCGCCGGCGCCGGCCGGGTGATCGTCGAAGGCTTCATCCCGTTCGACTACGAGATCACGCTGTTGACCGTTCGCCATTCGGGCGGCACGTCGTTCTGCGCGCCGATCGGCCACCTGCAGATCGACGGCGACTACCGCGAATCCTGGCAGCCGCATCCGATGTCGGCGCTGGCACTGCAGCGGGCGCAGGCGATTGCCGAAAAGATCACCGCCAACCTCGGCGGCCGCGGCCTGTTCGGCGTCGAGCTGTTCGTCAAGGGCGACGAGGTGATCTTCAGCGAGGTGTCGCCGCGCCCGCACGACACCGGCCTGGTCACGCTGATCTCGCAGGACCTGCCGCAGTTCGCGCTGCACGCCCGCGCCATCCTCGGCCTGCCGGTGCCGAACATCCGGCAACGCGGCGCCGCCGCCAGTTGCGCGCTGCTGATGGAAGGCGAGCACGTCGCGCCGCGCTACACCGGAATCGCCGAAGCGCTGGCGGCGCCGGACACCCAGCTGCGCCTGTTCGGCAAGCCGTCGCTGTCCGGCCGCCGGCGCATGGGCGTGACCCTGGCGCTGGCCGATGACGTCGACGCGGCGCGGGCCAAGGCGCGGCAGGCGGCAGCGGCGATCAGCATCGCCGACTGACGCTGCCCGCTCAGCCCTCGTCGCGGCTGCGGCGGTCGATCACCAGGGTCGTCGAGCGGCGCAGCAGATGGCGGGTGCGCAGCCGCGCGCGGAACAGCGTCACCGCCGATTGCAGCGCCAGCGCCAGGCTGGCCAGCGGCGCGGTCCAGCGGAAATCGCGCAGCAGCAGCAGGCGCGGCTGCAGCGGCAGGCAGCCGCGATCGCCGACTTCCAGCACCGGGCCGTCCGGACCGGGGTGCTGCAGCAGCGCGCCGCTGTCGACCAGTTCGCGGATCGACGTGGTCAGATCGGCACGGCGCAGGCCGCATTCGCATTCCCAGACGCGTTCCAGCTGCTGGAACGCGATCCGATCGCAGACGCCGCGCACACCTTGCCCCCGCATGACCCGGTACAGGGCGGTATGGCGCGCGTGCTGCGTGACGAGCATCGGGGTCTCCGGGGCCGGCCGGCAACGCTGCGACGGCCACGGGGCGATCCCGGGGTCTGCGGCATCGGGTTCCGGCCCGGCTCAACCGGTACGAGACACTGCTTCGGCCCCGGCGCCCGGCCCGGTCGCCGCGAAAGGCAGCAGTTGGCCGATGGATGGCGCGCCGACGCGGCCGCGAGGCTCAGGCCCGGCGCGGCACGCCGAAGATCCAGCCTTCCGGTTGCCCTGCCCCGGCTGACCACAGGCCGGGATCGGCGGCGCCGTGGCGCAGGCCGGCGGCGGTGACCAGCGCATCGCACTGGTGATCGTCGAAGCTGCCGCGCGCCAGCCCGATCGAGGCCAGCGCGTTGAGCGCGTGGTTGAGATCCTCGCGGCTGCGCAGCTTGGCGTTGCCGAAGCCGGCCTGCCGGATGAACAGCCGCGGATAGATCTCGCAGACCACCGAGCGCCGGTCGTGGCCGGCGGCTGCGTCGAATGGCCAGATCGCGACCCGGGCGGGGTCGTCGACCTGCAGCCGGTGCAGCAGCCGCATGCCGGCCAGCGCGCCCTTGCCAACCTGCTTAGCGCCGATCAGCTGGAACGGCGTCTGCGGGTTGCCGAGACCGGCATCGCGGCAGGCGCTTTCGGTGGCCCTCGGCGCCGCGTTCCAGCCGGGCGGCTGCGGGCCGGCGGTCCAGAAACGCGGATCGCCCGCTGCGTAGCGGCTGCCGAGCAGGTCGCCATCGGCCGCGCAGCGAGCGTCGATGTCGGCCCACAGCGCCGGCGCCGGCCGGCCGTCGCCGGGCAGCGCGAAGGCGAAATCGAAGCCGACCAGCAGCCGCTGCGGCCGCGCCAGTTCGCGCTGCAGCCAGTCGAGCACGGCGGCGCGCGTCCAGGTCTTGCCGGGCGGCGGCACCAGCGCCGGTGCCGCACGGCCGGCCGCGCAGCTGGCCACCGCCACGCCGGCATAGCCCGGCTGGGCGGCGCCGGACCAGTCGATGCCGACGTAGCGGTCGAAGTCGGTGTCGACGGGCGCGCGCATCCGGCTCAGGCGCTGGGCAGCGGGATGAACTCGTGCTCGCCGGGCACCGCCGGGAACGGGCTGCCGGCCTCGCCGTAACGCAGCCAGTCGGCCTTCGCCTGTTCGATGCGCTCCGGGCGCGTCGACACCAGGTTCCACCAGACCGTGCGCGCCTCCGGCAGCCGGGCGCCGCCAAGCAGCATCAGCCGGCTGGCGCTGCGGGCGGTGACCGTCACCTCGGCACCGGGCACCAGCACCGCCAGTTCGCCGGGCGGCACCGCTTCGCCGCCGATCTCCACCGCCCCGCTGACCACGTAGACGGCGCGCTCCTCGTGCTCGCCGCAGACCGGCAGCACCGCGCCGGCATCGAGCTCGGCCGCCACGTAGAGCGTCGGCGAGCGCACCGCGACCGGCGACTGCACGCCGTAGGCCCGCCCGGCGATCACGCTGAGCCGCGCGCCGTCGCGCTGCACGCGCGGCAGGCTGGCCGCCGGGTGGTGGACGAAGGCCGGCTCGATCTCCTCGTCGGCCGCCGGCAGCGCCACCCAGCTCTGGATGCCGTGGATCGCGTAGCCGTTGGCGAGGTCATCCGGATGGGTGCGTTCGGAGTGGACGATGCCGCGCCCGGCGGTCATCCAGTTGACGTCGCCGGGGGTGATGTCCTGCAGGCTGCCGAGGCTGTCGCGATGGCGGATGCGGCCCTCGAACAGATAGGTGACCGTGGCCAGCCCGATATGCGGATGCGGCCGCACATCGATACCGCCGCCGGGCGTGAAGACCGCCGGGCCCATCTCGTCGAAGAACACGAACGGGCCAACCAGCTTGCGGTGGGCAATCGGCAGCACCCGCCGCACGGCGAAGCCGCCGAGGTCGCGGCTGCGGCCGGCGATGCGGTCGAGGATGCAGGAGGAAGCGGTCGGAGCGGTCATGGTCAGGCCGGGCAGGAGCAGGTTCGCCGCGATGATAGGCGCGGCCCGCCGTACTGCGGGCAGCCGGCTGCTGTCACATGCCGTCAACATGCGCTGACTAGGCTCCACGGCTCTTCAATTCCAACGGGGAGCCACGATGACGAAGTTCAACTGGAAGGCCGCCGCCGCGCTGGCCTTTGCCGCTGCGATGCCGGTGCTGGATGCCAGCGCCGCCGGCGTGACGCTGACGCCGCTGGGTCAGTACGACTCCGGCGTTCGCGGCGCCAGCGCCGCCGAGATCGTCGCCCACGATCCGGGCACGCAGAGCCTGTTCGTGGTCAACGCGGCGGCGGCGAGCATCGACGTGCTCGACATCCGCGATCCGACCCGGCCGGCGCTGCGGCGCACCTTGCAAGAAGCCGGCGGCAACGCCAATTCGATCGCCGTGCGCGATGGCCTGGTGGCAGCGGTGTTCGCGGCCGACATCAAGACCAACCCCGGCAAGGTGGTGTTCTACGACGCCGCGACGCTGGAGAAGATCGTCGAGTTCCCGGTCGGCGCGCTGCCCGACATGGTCACCTTCACGCCGGATGGCCGCGGCCTGCTGATCGCCAACGAGGGCGAGTCGAACGGCTACGGCCGGCCGGATTCGGTCGATCCGGAAGGCTCGGTCACCGTGGTCGACCTGCGCGCCGTCCGCGACTGCTACAACGCCCAGCCGAGCCCGCGCAGCTTCGTCACCGCGCTGCGCTGCGTGGCCGATACCGGTGTCGAACCGCGCACGCTGCGCAACACGGTCGGCTTCCGGGCGCTGAACGGCCGCGTCGACGAACTGCGGGCGGCCGGCATCCGCATCTACGGCCCAGGCGCGACCGTCGCCCAGGATCTGGAACCCGAGTACGTCGCCGTGTCGCCAGATGGCAAGACCGCCTGGGTGACGCTGCAGGAAGCCAACGCCGCGGCGGTGATCGACATCAGCGATCTCGGCCGGCCGCGCCTGAAGACGCTGATTCCGTTCGGCAGCAAGGACCACGCGGTGGCCGGCAACGAGCTGGACGCCAGCGACCGCGACAACGCCATCAACATCCGCAACTGGCCGGTCAAGGGCCTGTACCTGCCGGATGCCATCGCCAGCTACCAGGCCGGCGGCGAAACCTTCTACGTCACCGCCAACGAGGGCGACGACCGCAACGATTTCATCCCCGGCGAGGAAACGGTCCGCGTCCGCGCGCTCGGCGCCGAGGCGCTCGACCCGGCCGTGTTCGGCGACATCGAAAGCCTGCGCGACAACACCCGGCTCGGCCGTCTGACCGTTTCGCCGGCCACCGCGCCGCGCAATGCCGCCGGCCAGTTCACCGAGTTGCAGGCGCTCGGCGGCCGCTCGTTCTCGATCTGGTCGTCGCAGGGCCGGCAGGTGTTCGACTCCGGTTCGGATTTCGAGCGGATCACCGCCGCCCGCTACCCGATGAACTTCAACGCCTCCAATGACAACAACAACTTCGACGACCGCAGCGACAACAAGGGCCCGGAGCCGGAAGGCGTGGTGCTGGGCGCCATCGACGGCCGCACCTACGCCTTCATCGGCCTGGAGCGGATCGGCGGCGTGATGATCTACGACGTGACGGTGCCGGCGCAGTCGCGCTATGTCGACTACGTCAACACGCGTGACTTCTCGCTGTCGCCGACCGGCCCGGCACCGACCGACAACGGTCCGGAGGGCCTGGCCTTCATCCCGGCGGCGAACAGCCCGACCGGCCAGCCGCTGCTGGTGATCGGCAACGAGGTCAGCGGCACGACGCGGCTGTTCGCGATCAACCCGCAGAACTAGAGATCAGCCGGCAGGCGCTCACGACGCCTGCCGCAGGAAGGTTTGAAAAGCCCCGCCCGGCCAGTGCGCCGAGCGGGGCTTTTTACTGCGATCGCCGAGCGTCGCCGGCCAGCTCAGGCGAGCGGCGGATCGGGATCGACCGGCCCGGCCGCGTCGGCAGCCGCAGTTGCAGCCGGGCGGGCCGACGAAGACGGTAGCGGCGGCAGCGCCGCGTCGAGCACCGCTGCGGCCGGGAAATTCCATTCGCCGATGTCCAGCCCCTCGCGCTTCATCTGCTCGCGCAGCCGCGCCAGCCGCAGCGGCGCGCCGCTGGTCGACACCACCGCCGTTCCACGCCGGGTGACCAGCACTTCAAGCCGACCGAGCAGCTGCTGGCGATCGCGCACGCGGTTGCCGGACGGCGCCCGGCCATGCGCCCAGGACGCGGCCGGCAGCCAGATGTCGGCCGGCACGCAGAGCGCACCCTCGCCGTCGAGCACCACCAGCGCGAAGTCGCGGAACTTCCGCACCATGCCGTTGCCGAGCGCGGCTTCCAGCACGGTCTTCGGCGCGTTCAGCGGCATCGCGATCGGCGCGATCAGTGATCGTGGTGGCGGTGCTGCTTGCCGTGACCCTTGTGCCGGCCGTGGTCATGGCGGTGGTCACGGTGACGCGGGCGGTGGCGATCGTCGCGGCGGGGCGCGCTGCGGCTGCCGTCGCGGCCGGCATTGGCGCCGATCGCGGCCCCGGTGGCGCCGCCGATGGCACCGCCCAGGATCGCGCCCTCGCGGCCGCCGACCGAATCGCCGACGGCGGCGCCCGCGCCACCGCCGATGGCACCGCCGATCACGGCGCCGGTGGTGTCACCGGCGAAGGCCGGCATGGAGAGGGCGGTGGTCAGGCACAGGGCCGTGGTCAGCCTGCGGATGTTCATGGGCGGATTCTCGACGAAGAAAGGTGGAATTCGGCGTGCGGATCAATCGCGGCAGTAGCGGTCATGGCGATGGCCATGGTGGCCGTGGTGATGGCCGTGACCGCGCCGGTCGTCCTCGTAGACATAGACGTTGGTGCGGCTGTAGCCGCCGTAGTAGCGACGGTCGTCGTAGCGGGGCGGGTAACGGCGATCGTAGCGGCGGTCGTCGACATAGCGGCGGTCATAGCCGCGATCGCGATCGTCGTAGCGACGATTGTCGTAACGATCCCGGTTCTGGCTGGCGACCGACGCGCCGACCAGGCCACCGAGTGCGCCGCCGACCACCGCGCCATCGCGGCCGCCCACCGAGTTGCCGACGGCAGCGCCGGCGGCCGCGCCGATGGCGGCCCCGAGGATCTGGTCACTCCGGCTGCCGGCCATCGCCGGTGAGGTGATCGCAGTCGCCAGCAGCGCGACCGCGAGAATGGACTTGAACATGACGGTCTCCCGAGAAAGGTGTCGATGCCGTTTGCATCGTGAGACCGAGCTTGCAGGCGCGGCGCTGAATTGCGCCTGAACCGCTGCGGCCTGCCATTGGCAGGCCGCCGGCATCAGCCCGGGCGGGGCTTCTTCGGCTTCGGCTTGCCGCCGGCCGGCGCTTCGTACGGCGTCTTCGCCGGCGGCGCATTGAGCCGGCTCAGCTTCAGCTGGCGGCCGACCACCCAGACCTTCTGCAGGTCGCGGAAGATCTCCTTCGGCATACCGGCCGGCAGATCGACCAGGCTGTAGTCGTTCTCGATCTCGATGCGGCCGATGAAGCTCGATTCGACGCCAGCTTCGTTGGCGATCGCGCCGACGATGTTGCCGGGCTTCACGCCATGGGCGTAGCCGACCTCGACGCGGAAGGTTTCCATCGGCACCGATTCCTCGCGCGGCGCGCGCTTCGGGCTCGGGCGCGGTGCTTCGTCGAAGCTGCGCGGCGCCGGGCTGGCATCGTCGGGACGCAGCGGCCGCTCGGCGCGTACCGGCGGCTCGGAGCGGGTCGGCCGGGCGGCGCGCGGCGGGCGCGCCGACGGATTGCCGGCCGCAGCCGCAGCAGCGCGGCGTTCGGCATAGGTCGACGGCGGCGGCGCGACGCGCTCGAAGTCCCGGCGTGGGGCCGGCGACGGACGCGACGGCGAGCCGGCCGATTCAACGCTGTAGCCGCGTGCCGGCGCTGCCACCGGTTCCGGCACCGGGTCGAGCAGCAGGTCGGCATCGCCCTGCACCAGCTTGGCGAGCGCAGCGGCGATGTCGAGCATCTCCACGCCGCGCTCGGTCGAGAAGTCGGTGAGGATGGCCTTGAACGCATCGAGCCCGCCGCTTTCCAGCGATTCGGCGATCTTCTGCGTGAAGCGGGCGATGCGCTGGGTGTTGACCGCTTCGATCGACGGCAGCTCCATCGGCGTGATCGGCTGGCGCGTGGCGCGCTCGATCAGCTTCAGCATGTGCCGCTCGCGCGGTGCGACGAACAGGATCGCCTCGCCCGAGCGGCCGGCGCGGCCGGTACGGCCGATGCGGTGCACGTAGCTCTCGGTGTCGGTCGGGATGTCGTAGTTGAAGACGTGGCTGATGCGCTCCACGTCCAGCCCGCGTGCGGCGACATCGGTGGCAACGACGATGTCGAGGCGACCGTCCTTCAGCCGGTTCACGGTGTGCTCGCGGGCGCGCTGCTCCATGTCGCCGTTCAGCGCCGCGACGTTGTAGCCGCGCGCTTCGAGCTTGTCGGCCAGCTCCTGGGTCGCGGCCTTGGTGCGCGCGAAGATGATCATGCCGTCGAAGCTTTCGGCTTCGAGGATGCGGGTCAGCGCATCGAGCTTGTTGTAGCCCGACACCAGCCAGTAGCGCTGGCGGATGTTGGTGGCGGTGGAGGTCTTCGACTTGATCGTGACTTCCGCCGGGTCCTTCAGATAGGTCTGGGCGATGCGCCGGATCACCGCCGGCATGGTCGCCGAGAACAGCGCCACCTGCCGCTGCGGCGGGGTTTCCTTGAGCACGTACTCGACGTCTTCGATGAAGCCCATGCGCAGCATCTCGTCGGCTTCGTCGAGCACCAGGCACTTGATCTGCGACAGGTCCAGCGTGCCGCGCTTCATGTGATCGAGCACGCGACCCGGCGTGCCGACCACCACGTGCACGCCGCGCCGCAGCGCCGACAGCTGCGGGCCATAGCTCTGGCCGCCGTAGATCGGCAGCACGTGGAAGCCGGGAATCTTCGCCGCGTACTTCTGGAACGCTTCGGCGACCTGGATCGCCAGCTCGCGCGTCGGCGCCAGCACCAGCGCCTGCGGCGGCCGCTGCTCGGGATCGAGCCTGGACAGGATCGGCAGCGCGAACGCTGCCGTCTTGCCGGTGCCGGTCTGCGCCTGGCCCAGCACGTCGCGGCCATCGAGCAGCTGCGGAATGGTGGCCGCCTGGATCGGCGACGGAGATTCGTAACCGACGGCATCGAGGGCGGCCAGCACGGCCTCCGACAAGGCGAGATCACGGAAAGTAACGGTGCCGTCGGCGACGGATTCGGACATGTCGATACCTGGGTAGGACACTCGTCGATGCGAGCGACCGGGATGGATGGGCGTTACGAACGCCCGAAACATCGCGGCACTCGAAAGACCGCGCGATTTTACCCGCTTGCGGCCCTGCCCATTGCCGCGCGGCCTGCGCTGCGGCCCGCAGCCGGCACCGCCGGTCAGCCCGGCTGCCTAGAATTTCGTGCAACCCGAGCCGGAGGATGGCGAATGCAACGCGAGGCCAAGACCGTCAGCGACTACCTCGACCAGGTGCCTGCCGAACGCCGCGCGGCGCTGGAGCAGCTGCGCGCACGCTGTCGGGCCGCGTATCCGGACGCCGTCGAAAGCCTCGCCTTCGGCATGCCGAGCTACCAGCGCGAAGGCCGGGTCGAAGTCGCCTTCGCCAGCCAGAAGCAGTACATCGCGCTGTACCTGATGAAGCCGGCGGTGATCCGCGACCACAAGGCGGCGCTGAAGGGACTGAGCGTCGGCAAGGCCTGCGTGCGTTTTCCGGCTCCCGAGCGCATGGACTTCGCGCTGATCGACCGGCTGCTGGCCGCGTCCCGCGATTCGCCCGACGCGCCCTGCTAGCCGGCCGCGCTGTTGAGCTTGCGCGCCAGCAGCCACAGGCGGGCGTCGAACTCGCGCTGGTGATAGTCCGGCAGCATGTGCTCGCACAGATCGTAGAAGCGCTTGTCGTGATCGGCCTCGCGGATATGGGCCAGTTCATGGACGACGATCATCTCCAGGAACTCCGGCGCGCCTTCGCGGAACACCGAGGCGATGCGGATCTCCTGCTTCGATTTCAGCTTCGCGCCCTGCACGCGCGAGCTGCGCATATGCAGGCCGAGCGCGTTGCGCACCGCGTCCATGCCGTTCTCGTAGCGCACCCGGTGCAGCGGCGGCGCGTTGCGCAGGTAGTCGCGCTTCAGCTCGGCAACGTAGTTGAGCAGCGCGGAATCCGACTGCACCTGGTGCCGCGCCGGGTACTTCTTGGCGATGTAGGCCTGCAGGCGCTGCTCGGCGATCAGCCGGCGCACCTGGTCGAGCGTGGCCGCCGGGTAGCCGGCGAGATACGGCAGCGCTTCGGTCACGGTCAGGCCGCGTCCGGCACGGTCGCGTCGATGCGGTAGTCGTGCCGGCCGCCGCCGACGATCAGCGTCATCTCGCCGGCGATGCCGCTCAGCTCGCCGGTGCCGGAGTCCGGCACGATGCTGACCCGAAGCTCCGGCGCGCCGCGGTTCATCACGCCGCGATGCACGACCAGGAAACTGCCGCTGCGGCCGTCGAGCGTGCCGCTGATCCGCTCGATCGCGACATAGGCCGCCGAGCCGGCGACCGCGCCCATGCCGGTCAGCATCTCGCCGGCGCCGATGGCATCGAGGCCGCCGTGGAAGCGCTTGTCCAGCCGCATGCGGCCACGGGCGCTGTCGTCGCCGGGCTGATCGAGCGTCAGCGGCGTCAGGCTGACATCGAAGGAACCGGCAGCAGTCAGCTGAGGCATGGCGGGCGATCTCGAAAACGCGCGGACGCAGGGCTGCGAGCATAGGCAGCGGCGTTGGCCCGGACAACTTGTCAAGGCCGCAGCGCGGGCGGCTCCAGTACCATTCGACGCTGATCCGTCTTGCTGCCGAAGATCCCATGACCCTCGCCCGCCTCGCCGCCGCGTTCGCCATCGCGACCGCTGCCGTTGCCGCCGCCCCCCTAAGCCATGCCGCCGGAGCCGCTTCCTTGTCCAGCGCCGTCAAGCCTTTCGATGTCCACACCCTGGTGCGCCTGGAACGGGTGTCCGATCCCCGCGTGTCGCCGAACGGCCGCACCGTGGCTTACACGCTGCGGACCACCGACTACGAGGCCAACAAGGGCGTGCAGTCGATCTGGCTGCACGATCTGGAAGCCGGCACCACGCGCCGGCTGACCGCCGGCAGCGGCGCTTCGCACAGCCCGCGCTGGGCTTCCGACGGCAGCCTGTACTTCCTGTCGACGCGCAGCGGCTCGCAGCAGGTCTGGCGCCTGAGTCTCGATGACGGCGGCGAAGCGCAGCCGGTCACCGACCTGCCGCTGGACGTCGGCAGCTTCGTGCTGTCACCGACCGGCGACCGGATCGCCGTGTCGGTCGACAGCTTCCCGGACCTGGGCGCCGACCTCGCCGCATCGAAGCAGCGTCTCGAGGCGCGCGCCGCGCAGAAGAACACCGGCGTCGTCTACGAGCGGCTGTTCATCCGCCACTGGGATACCTGGAAGGACGGCACCCGCGCCCAGCTGTTCGGCTTCGCGCTCGACGACCAGGGCGCGATCACCGGCAACGCCCAGTGGCTGTCGAACGGCATCGATGGCGACGTGCCGTCCAAGCCATTCGGCGGCGACGAGGAAATCACCTACACCGCCGATGGCCGCTTCGTGATCTTCACCGCCCGGATCGCCGGCAGCAGCGAATCCTGGAGCACCAACTTCGATCTCTGGCGGGTGCCGGCCGATGGCTCGGCGAAGCCGGAGAACCTGACCGCTGACAACCCGGCCGGCGACAGCGGCCCGGTGGTGTCCGCCGATGGTCGCTGGCTGGCCTGGCGGGCGATGTCGCGGCCGGGCTTCGAAGCCGACCGCAACCGCATCATGGTGCGCGAGCTGAACCGCGACGGCAGCCTCGGCCCGGCCCGCGAAGTGGCGCCGAAATGGGATCGCTCGCCGGATGCACTGCAGTTCTCGCCGGACGGCCGCAAGCTCTATGCCACCGCCGACGACCTCGGCCAGCACCGCGTGTTCGCGATCGACGTCGCCACCGGCAAGACCAAGGCCCTGACCGGCGACGGCCACGTCGAAGGCTTTGCGCTGGCCCGCGACGCGCTGATCGTCGCCCACAACACGCTGGCCAGCCCGAGCCAGCTGTTCCGCATCCGCCTCGGCGGCAGTGCGCCGCTGCAGCTGACCCAGCACAACGCCGCCACGCTGGCGGCGACCGGCTTCGGCGACTACGAGCAGTTCAGCTTCAAGGGCTGGAACGACGAGAAGGTCTACGGCTATGTGGTGAAGCCGGTCGGCTACGTGGCCGGCAGGAAGTACCCGATCGCCTTCATCATCCACGGCGGGCCACAGGGCAGCATGGCCAACGATTTCCACTATCGCTGGAATCCGCAGACCTATGCCGGCGCCGGCTTCGCGGTGATCTGCATCGACTTCCACGGCTCCACCGGCTACGGCCAGGCATTCACCGACGCGATCTCCGGCCACTGGGGCGACCGGCCGCTGGAGGACCTGCAGAAGGGCTACGCGGCCGCGCTGGCCAAGTACAGCTTCCTCGACGACAAGCGCGCCGTGGCGCTCGGCGCCAGCTACGGCGGCTACATGGTCAACTGGATCGCCGGCAACTGGGCCGAGCCGTGGAAGGCGCTGGTCAACCACGACGGCGTGTTCGACAACCGCTCGATGGCTTATTCCACCGAGGAACTGTGGTTCGACGAATGGGAGCACGGCGGCACCCCGTTCGAGCGCCCGGCCGCCTACGAGCAGTTCAACCCGGTCAACCACGTTGCCAAGTGGAAGGTGCCGATGCTGGTCGTCCAGGGCGGCATGGATTTCCGCATTCCGGTCGAGCAGGGCATCGCCACCTTCACGGCGCTGCAGCGGCGCGGCATCCCCAGCCAGCTGCTGCACTTCCCGGACGAGAACCACTGGGTGCTGAAGCCCCAGAACTCGGTGCAATGGCACGAGACCGTGCTGGCCTGGCTGAAGCGCTGGACGGCGGAGTAGCGCCGGCCCGGTAGCCGCCACACGCGCGGCGATCGGGGCGGCTATCGGGGGCGAGCCCGCAGACGCACCGATGGGTGCCGGAAGCGGCGGCCGGTCGGCGACACTGCGGCTTTCCTGCCCTGCCCTCGCCGACATGCCGACCGCGCCGAAAGTCCTCGACTGGTACTTCGACTTCATCTCGCCGTACGCGTACTTCGCGCTGCTGAAGCTCGATCGCGCACTGCCGACAGGAGTCGAGCTGCGGCTGCGGCCGCTGCTGTTCGCCGGGCTGCTGAACCATCACGGCCACAAGGGGCCGGCGGAGATTCCGGCCAAGCGGATCTGGACCTACCAGTCCTGCACCTGGAGTGCCGCGCAGGCCGGCATTCCGTTCCGTTTCCCGGCTGCGCATCCGTTCAACCCGATTCCCTACCTGCGGCTGTGCCTGGCCGCCGGGGCGACGCCAGTGGCGACGCGGACGATCTTCGATGCGCTGTGGACCACCGGCGCCGATCCGGCCGACCCGGCGCAGGTCGAAGCCCTGGCGGCCCGCCTCGACGTGCCGCTGGCGGCGCTCGAAGCCCCGGCGGTCAAGCAGCAGCTGCGCGACAACGGCGAGGCGGCCATCGCCGCCGGCGTGTTCGGCGTGCCGACCTTGGTGATCGACGGCCGACTGTTCTGGGGCGTCGACGGCCTCGACTTCGCGATGGCCTGCCTCGCCGATCCTGCGCTGCTCGATGGCGCCGAGATGCGCCGGCTGGCGACGCTGCCGGCGGCCGCCAGCCGGCTGCGCGCCGCGTCCGCCTGAATCGCCGCGCCGCTGTCGGTGGCGTTGACGGCGTCGATCAGCTGACGGCGTCGCGCTCCATCAGCTTGACGATCGTGTGCAGGCTGCGGTTGTACGGCGTTGGCACGTTCAGCCGTTCACCGGTGCGGACGATGTAGCCGTTCAGGTGATCGATCTCGGTGGCGCGGCCGGCCGCCAGGTCCTGCGCCGTCGACGAGCGCTGCCCGGCCATGGTGTCGGCAATGTCGCGGATCGCCAGATCGGGGTCGCGCAGGATCTTCACGCCGGCCGCGTCGGCCACCGCCACGCACTCGGCCGCCACCGCCTGCATCATCGCCAGCACCGGCGGCCGGTCGGCCAGATCGCGATAGGTGCGCTGGGAAATCGCCGACAGCGCATTGAACGCGCAGTTGACGATCAGCTTGCCCCACTGCGCCGACAGCACGTCGGCCGACACCGTGGTCGGCACGCCGGCGGCGGCCAGCACGGCGGCAATCGCGTCGCTGGCCGGCGACGGGCCGATCATCAGATCGCCCCGGCCGTGGTGGCGCACATGGCCGACCGCCGGCATCGCCACCGCCACGTAGACCGCCGCCGGAATCACCGGCCGGCCGAGCACGGCCGCCAGCCGCTCGGCGTTGTCGACGCCGTTCTGCAGGCTCAGCACCTGCGCCTGCGGCGACAGCTGCGGAGCCAGCGCCCGGGCCGCGCTTTCGCTGTCGCCGGATTTCACGCAGACCAGCACCAACTCGGCATCGGCTGCGGCGGCCTCCGGCGTGGTCGCCGCCTGCACTGCCAGCCGTTCGCGGCCGGCGGCGGTTTCCAGGATCAGGCCGTCGCGACGGATCACCTCGACATGGCGCTGGCGGCCGACCAGCGTCACCGGATGACCGGCGCGCGCCAGCATCGCGCCGTAGTAGCAGCCCACCGCACCCGCGCCCATCACCAGGGTTTTCATCGTCGATCCGCCATCGCTTCGGTTGCTCATCGGTCACGGCGCGCCGTGGCGCCGATCGGCGCGCATTTTCCCGCAGCGCGCCGCCGACTGCTGCGCCGCCGCAGCGGCGCGGCAAGGGAATCGCCAGCGATGAGCCAGCAGCCGTCGCCGTGCACAATCGACGCGCCTCCGGACGCCTTGCGATCCGGCACATCAGTGGCCCGCCAGACGGCCATCCGCAACAGTACCCGCGTGCGAGGAGACCGCAGCATGAGCATCGACGTCGAACGACTGTACGACCGGCGCGCCGACAACCGCTGGGAGCGCACCAGCATCGGCGACGTGTTCGAGCGCATGACCTGGAGCCTGCCGGACAAGCTGGCGCTGATCGCCGCGCCGTGCGCGGTGCGCGATCCGGCCTACGCGCGGCTCAGCTACCGGCAGGCCGACGAAGCGGCCAACCGCATCGCCCACGGGCTGATCGCGGCGGGCCTGCAGCGGGGCGCGCGGGTGGCGCTGTTCTGCGACAACTCGCCGGAGGCCTTCGTCGCCAAGATCGCCATCGCCAAGGCCGGCATGGTGGCGATGCCGATCAACACGATGATGGCGGCCGACATGGTCACCCACTCGCTGCGCCACGTCGGCGCGGCGGCCGGGCTGGTGGACGCCGAATCGTGGCCGAAGTGCCGCGCCTCCTTCGAAGCCGCCGGCGTGCCGGTGATCGCCGCGATCTGCGATGCGCAGGGCGACAGCGCCGGGCTGCCCTCGCTGCGCAGCTTCGTCGACGGCCAGCCGGCCCACGAGCCGGACGTGCGCATCCACGGCGACGACATCTGGGAAATCCTGATGACGTCCGGCACCACCTCGATGCCCAAGGCGGTGATGATCTCGCACAGCTACAGCACGCTGGCGGCGCTCAACCAGGCGCTGTGCTATTCGCGCGGCGTGCGCTTCGAATCCGACTACCGGATGTGCAGCTTCCTGCCGCTGATCTATCACATCGGCGATCAGATCTTCGGCCTGTCGGCGCTGCTGGCCGGCGGCAGCCTGGTGATCGGCCGTAGCTTCGATGCCCGGCGAGTGGCCGAGACCATCACCAGCGAACGGCCGAGCGCGCTGTTCAGCGGCTCGCCGCAGCTGACCGGCGAGCTGCTGCGCTGCGTCGACGCCGCCGATGGCCGCTACGACCTCAGCAGCCTGACGGTGCTGACCTTCGGCTGGGCGTCGATGCCGCCGGCCTTCGCCGCGCGGCTGGCGCAGCTGGCGCCGGGCATCCAGCTGGTCGGCATCTTCGGCCAGACCGAGGCCATCGCCCTGCATCGCTTCTCGCCGCAGCGCTGGCCGGAGGTCTACGAGCAGACCGCACCGGCCACCAACGTCGTCGGCCTGCCCTCGCCGCTGCTGGCCTCGACGGTGATGGACGCCGACGGCCGCTCGCTGCACGACCAGCCCGGCGTGCCCGGTGAAGCGGTCTACCGCTCGCCGGTGATGACCGCCGGCTACTTCCGCGATGCCCGCGCCACCGAGGACGCGTTCCGCCACGGCTGGTTCCACAGCGGCGACATGTGCACCTACCGCGACGACGGCCTGCGCGTGATGATCGACCGCTACAAGGACGTCGTGAAATCCGGCGGCGAGAACGTTTCCAGCCTGCGCGTCGAAGCCGTAGTCGCCCAGCATCCGTCGGTGGCCCGGGTCGCGGTGATCGGCCTGCCGGACCCGCGCTGGGGCGAGGCGGTGACCGCCGTGGTCGTGCTGCGCGCCGGCGAAGCCTGGGACGAAGCCGCGCTGTCGGCGTTCTGCCGCGCGCGGCTGGCCGGCTACGAAACGCCCAAAGCTTTCGTGGTCATGGACGATCTGCCGGCCACGGTCGGCGGCAAGGTGCTGAAGTACCGCCTGCGGGCGCTGCTCGGCGGCGCAGCCGCCGCCCACCCGCCGGCGGCCTGACCGCGCCTGAACTTCGCCCGCGTCGCGCCGCCCGACGACATCAGCTGCCCTTGCCGGTCAGCGCGACCACGGTCGGGCTGTTCGGCGCGCTGGTGGTGATGGTGATCTCGCCCGCTCGCGTGCCTTTGGCCTTGGGCTTGAAGCGTCCGGTCAGCGTGCAGCTCTTGCCGGCGTCGAGGAACTTCGGGCAGTCATGGCTGCCGCTGTAGTCGCCGCTGACGCGGATCGAACGAATCTCCAGCGGGCCGGTGCCGGAGCTGGTGATGATCAGGGCGCGATCCTGGCTGGATGACCCGACCGCAACGGTACCGAAGTCATAGCGACTGACATTGGTCTTGATGCCGGGCACCAGCCCCTTGCCGGTGCCGCTGAGGCTGATCAGATCGGGACTGCTGGCGGCATTGCTCAGGATGCGCGTCTCGCCGGTGCGGGGGCCGACAGCGGTGGGCCTGAACACGATGGAGATCGTGCACTGGCTCATGGGCGCAACCGTCGGCCCGCAGGTGGTGGTGTGCCGGAAGTCGCCGGTGGTGACGATGCCGGTGATGCTCAGCGGGGCATTGCCGGTGTTGCTCAGCGTCACCACTTCCTGCTCGCTGGTGTTCAGGGTGAGGTCACGGAAGCGCAACACGAAGCCGCGCCCGAAGTGCAGGTCGTTGACGTCCAGCGACAGCGTCGGGCTCTGCGCGGCAGCGCGGGTGGTGCTGGTGAAAGTATCGGATACGCCGATCAGAACGCCGTTGGCACCCAGGGTCAGCGTGGTGCTGGTGGCCGTCGAGAAGCTGGCCGACGCCGTGTGGCAGACGCGGATCGAATCGCCGTTGACGACCGTGCCGCTGCTCAAGGTGCAGGGTCCGCCGTTCAGGCTGTAGAAGCCGCCGGTCACCGAGGCGGAAATCGCGGTGTCGATGCCGCTGACCGTGATCGCTGCGCTGGTCTGCAGGCTGCCGGGCTCGACATTGCTGGCGTCGACGAAGCTGAAGGCGTCCGGGGTCGCATCCGGCGCGACATCGTCGTCGAGGATGACGATGCTGGCGCTGCCTGGCGAGCCGATCGTGCCATTGGTGGCGCTGCTGATGCTGACGGTGACCGTCTCGTCGCCCTCCACGAGCGCATCCTGCGTGGCGGTGACCGTGGCCGTGCCGCTGATCGCGCCGGCCGGAATGCTGATGCTGGCGGGCCGGGAGCTGTCCGACGGACCGGCGGTGCCGGCATAGGCCAGATCGACCGTGACCGGCAGGCCGCTGGCCGTCGACAGGCTGGCCGTCAGCGTCGACTGGCCGCTGGCCTCGCTGATGCTCGCCGGGGCGGCGGCCAGCGTCACCGTTGGCGCGACATCGTTGTCGACGATGGTCAGGGTAAAGATGCCGGCGAAGATCGGGAACGTGGTGATGCCGCCGCCGGTGGGGTCGACACCGACATTGGGATTGCTACCGATCACGTCCACGGTCTCGTTGTCTTCGTCCAGCGCATCGTCGGTCAGCGTGAGCGTGACGCTGCCGGTGAGCGCACCGGCCGGAATGACGATCTCGGTGGCACTTGCACTGTAGTCCACGCCGCTGGTGGCGCTGCCGGCGAAGATCAGCGGCACGACGATGTTGCGACTGCTGGCGGCACTCAGGTTGGCGTTCAAGGTCACGGCGCCAGCCCCTTCATCGACGGTCTGACTGACGCGATCGAAGGTGACGGTCGGCGGAAAGTCGTCGTCGGCAATGGTGATGGTGGCGCTGTTGGGCGAGCCGATCATGCCGGTGGGCGTGCTGCCGAGGGTGACGATGATGGTCTCGTCGTCCTCATCCACGAGATCCGGCGTCGCGGTGATCGTGGCCGTCGCGCTCAGCGCGCCGGCAGGGATCGTGATGCTGGTCGGGCGGCTGTTGTCGGCCTCGCTGGCGGTTCCGCTGTAGAGCAGGGTCACGGTGACCGGCACCGTGCTGGCGGCAGACAGCGCGGCCGTCACCGTGGCGCTGCCGCCCGTTTCGCTGATCGTCGTCGGCGCGGCCGTCAGCGTCACCGTGCGGCCGAGCACCTGGGTCATGACCGTGGCATCGAAATCGGTGCCGGTGGCATTGGTGTTGATCAGCGTGTCATTGATGAAGCTGACCGTATTGGTCACGGCGCCGACAACGGTCGTGGCCGTCTGCACCTCGAAGGTGAAGGCTTCGGACGGGTCTAGCCGCTGCAGACGGCAGGCCACGGTGCCCAGCACTTCGCCGCATTCGCCGCGCGTGTCGTCGCTGTCGGTGGCCGACACGAAACGCAGCGCCGCCGGCAAGGCATCGTAGATCTCGATGCCATTGGCCGGCTCGGCGCCATCGTTGCGGACCGTGATCGAGAAGCTCAGCGGCTCGCCGACATAGACCGGGCCGTTGCTGGTCTGGCTGATCGACAGGTCCACCGCGTTGATCCCCGATGCCTCCACGGCGCCGGCATCGCATTCGTTGCCGATGTCGGGCTGGCCATTGCGGCCGTCCTTGGGCCGCACCACGCCGCGCTGGTCGATCAGGCCGACGCATAGCGCCGACGGAATGAAATCTCGTGCCGGGCTGGCGCCACGCAGGTTATGGGTGCGCGTGGGCCCGCCGTTGTTGCCGAGCCCGGTGACCAGGATGTCGCCGATGGCGGTGGGCTGAGTGCCGTTGCTGGTGGCGACGCGATCACTGGCGGCCGGGTTGAAACTGTGAAATGCCTGTGAGCTGCTGAACGCGGACGAGCCCAGCACGTTGAAGCCTTCGGACACGACGTTCACGGAGCTGTTGCTGTCGATCTCCCTGCCCACGTTGTCGAGCGAGTTCGGCGCATCGTTCCCGGCAATGATGTTGCGCCCGAGCGTCAGCACGCCACGACCGCTGCGGCGGATGCCGCCGCCACTGCCTTCGGTAGCCTCGGCGACGTTGCCGGTGATGGTGGAGTTGCGGATGGCAAGCGTGTTGCGCCGCAGGTATACGCCGCCGCCCTCGGCACTGGCGGTGTTGCCGGAGATGGTCGAATTGCTGATGTCGCCCTGGATGTCGAACGACGCCATCACACCACCGCCCGATCCATTGAGCGCACGATTGCCCGACACCGTGCTGTTGGCGATGGTCAGCGTGGCGCCTTCCGTGACGCTCAGGACGCCGCCGCCATCGCCACCCGCCGCCACGTTGTCCGACACGCTGCTGTACCGGATCACCAGCGGGCGTTCCCGCGAATAGACGCCGCCGGCCCCGAGGTAGGCGCTGTTGCCGGTGATCTGGCTTTGGCTCAACGTGGTCCGCACACCCGAAAAGATGCCGCCGCCGTACTCGCGCGCCGAGTTGCCGCTGACGGTGCTGTACTTGAGCCGCACGTAGCCCTCGCCGCCGTCACCGGCGTGAAAGATGCCGCCGCCGCCACCGAACTCGCCGGCGGTGTTGCCGGACACCGTGCTGTTGACCAGCTGGATGCCGCCGCGGCGGGTGGCGATGCCGCCACCGCCGTAGGTGGTCGCCTCGTTGCCCGCGACGGTGCTGTCACGCAGGATCAACGGGCCCAGCAGGTGGTAGATGCCGCCGCCGCCGTACAGCGCCGCCGTGTTGCCGCTGATGGTGCTGTTGGTGATGGTCAGCGTGTCGGTCGAGTGAATGCCGCCACCCAGGCTGCCGGAACGGTTGTTCGAGATCGTGCTGTGATCAATGGTCTGCAGCTGCCCGTCGGAACGGACGCGCATGTTCAGGCCGCCGCCATTGCCATCGCTGACATTGCCGCTGATGGTGCTGTTGCGGATGGCGCTGGTGATCGCCCCCGATCCGCCGCTGCCGATGATCAGGCCGCCGCCGTTCCCGCCAGCCGTGTTGCCGGAGACGGTGCTGTCGTTCAGCTCGAAGCTCCCGCTGACGACGGCGATGCCGCCGCCCGCGCCAGTCGAACGGCTGCCGGTGACGGTGCTGCGGTTCAGCAGCAGCCGGCCTTCGCTGCGAACCGCGCCGCCGGCACTGTCGGTCGCCGAGCCGTTGGCGAGCGTCAGATCGTTGAGGGTCAGGTTGCCCGTGGCGGTCACGCTGAGCAGACGAAACGGGGCCGCGCCCGCCGAGCGCTCGATCCGCGAACCGTGGCCTTCGACGGTGATCACGCTGCTGATCGCCGGCAGGCTTTCCGCGCTCAGCAGCGTGGTGCTGGAGGCGGCCAGCACGAGGGTGTCGGCACCGCTGCCGGCCGGGCAGCCGCCGGTGGCGGCATCCGCGTTGGCCGCGCTGATCGCATCGCTCAGGGTGCAGGCGCCGGTCACGGCAATGCTGGCCGCCCCGGCGGCGCCGGGCATCGCGAACAATGCAGCAGCTGCGGCAATGGCCCGGCGCCGGCAGCGGGCTTCGATGGACGACGAGAATTTGCCGAATGCTTTCATGACCAGCTCCACAGGCGAATCAAACGAAGGTTCAGCGACACGTTCGCCCGAATGGCCGGTCCGCAACATCCGTCGGAAGGACTAGTCCAGATGGCGGAGTCTGGTGGCGGAGACGGCCGCGCATGCCGGCCGGGAGGCTGGCGATCGCGACAGCACGGGGCCCGGAGCGACACCGTTGGAGCAGTGGTTCAGATGAAGCGCAGCGGCGCGTCGACGAAGTAGTACACCCGCAGGTGCGCGCCGCTGGCGGTGCGGCCCATGAAGCTGAACTGCGTCTGCGGCCAGCGCGCCTGGCGCGTCAGCGGGCTGTGCTTCAGGGCCTCGGCTTCCACCTCCATCAAGACCCCGAGCGCACGTTCGGCTTCCGGCAGGCGGGCATTGAAGGCTTCGAGATGTTCGCGGGCGGCAAGCGCCAGACGGAACGCCAGTCGCTGCCGGCGCGCGCCTGGCGCGACAAAGGCGCGCAGATGGAACATGGCGTGTTCGAGACGCGGATGCACGGCCTTGTAGACAGTGCAGACCCCCGCGATACGGCCGGCGCCGTCGCGTGCCACGTACAGCACCTCGCGCACGCGGGCAGCGGCATCCGCGTCCGGCGGCAAGGCGCGCTCGTGCGCCCAGAACTGCAGCACCGCAGCCCGCTCGCGCGCCAGCAAGGCCGGGTCGGCCAGATCCCACAGGCACTGCAGCACCGGCTCGTCGGACATCGGCTTTCCCCAGGTTGTGGCCGATGACGATGCCGGCATGACAGACGCGTATTCGTCATCCAGGTGGCGCCCGCAGTGGCGCATCGTCGCGATCCTCGCGCCGCCGGATCGGCGCCGGCATCCTCCGGAAGGACTAGTCCTGACGGAGGAGTGCCCGCCGCTGACAGCTGGTACAAGATCGCCGTCGATCACCGACGACGCCCCGCCAACGGCCCGCCATGACCCTGGGTAGCTCATCCGACCGCCACGCGGCGCACGCCGCGCTGAGCAGCGTCCATACCGCCAACCTGCCGGCCCTGTTCGCCCAGCTGGGCATCAGCCTGGTGGTCTCGACCTACCAGGCCGGCAAGCTGATTCTGGTGCGCGCCGACGGCGACGCGCTCAACACGCATTTCCGCGCCTTCGTGAAGCCGATGGGCATCGCGGTGGATCGATCGCGGATGAGCGTGGGTGGCGCGAATGCGGTCTGGCATTACCGGAACGTGCCGGCGGTCGCCGCGAAGCTAGACCCGCCGGGCAAGCACGATGCCGCCTGGTTGCCCGGACGCGTTCACGTCACCGGCGATATCGACATCCACGAAATGAGCTGGGCGGCGGACGGCGAACTTTGGGCCGTCAACACGCGGTTCGGCTGCCTGTGCACGCTGGATGCCGAGTACAGCTTCACGCCCCGCTGGCAACCAGCGTTCCTGTCGGCCTTGGCACCCGAGGATCGCTGCCATCTCAATGGCCTGGCGATGGTCGATGGCCGCGCCCGTTATGTGACGGCGCTCGGCGAAACCGACACCGCCGGCGGCTGGCGTTCGAACAAGGCGCGCGGCGGCATCCTGATCGATGTGGCGTCCGACGAGATCCTGCTGCGCGGCCTGTCGATGCCGCATTCGCCCCGGATGTACCGGGACAAGCTCTGGGTCCTGGAATCCGGCGAAGGCACGCTGGCGCAGGTCGATCTCAAGACGCGGACCTGGAAGACCGTGGCGCAGATGCCGGGCTTCACCCGGGGCATCGACTTCCACGGGCCACTGGCCTTCATCGGCCTGTCCCAGGTGCGCGAGAGCGCCGTGTTTTCCGGCATTCCGCTGGTCGCGCGGCTGCGCGAGCGCACCTGCGGCGTCTGGGTCGTCAACATCGAAACCGGCGAGACGCTGGGCTTCATCCGCTTTGAAAGCGGCGTGCAGGAAATCTTTTCGGTGGCGGTGCTGCCGGGCATCCGCTACCCGGAGCTGCTGGCGTTCGAAGACCCGCAGCTCGGCCACTCTTATGTGCTGCCGGATGAGGCGCTGGCCCGTGTCCACCTGCGCAGCGAAGCGGAGCTGCGCGCAACCCCGGACTACCACGCCGATCAGGCCATCGCGTTCTATCGCGGCAAGCGCCTGCCGGAGGCGATTGCCGCTTTCCGCGAGTGCCTGCGGCTTGATCCCCGCTTTCCGGGGGCGACCTACAACCTCGGCGTCTGCCTCGGCGATGCCGGCGCGTACGACGAGGCGATCCCGGAGCTGCTGCGCGCCGCCGAGGCCGAGCCGGAGCGGGCCGAAATCTACAACAGCCTCGGCTACGTGCATGCCTGCAGCGCGCGGCACGCGGACGCCCTGCGCTGGTACGAGCGCGCCATCGAAGCGCAGCCGGAGTACGCGCAGGCGCATTTCAACCTGGGCATGACTGCGCTGCTGCTCGCCGACTACGCGCGCGGCTGGCGCGAGTACGCATGGCGCTGGAAGACCGGCCAATTCACTGCGTTCAGCTCACCGCTGCCGCGCTGGGATGGCCGCGATATCCACGGCCAGACGCTGATGCTGCATACCGAGCAGGGCGCCGGGGATGCCATCCAGTTCGCGCGCTACCTGCCGATGGTGGCCGCGCGCTGCAAGCGCATCGTGCTGGTCTGTCCGGCGCACCTGATGCAGCTGTTCTCGACGCTGGCCGGCGTTGCCGAACTGCGCCCGCCCGGTGAGTTCCGGGTCACGGAGTTCGATACCTGGCTGCCGCTGATGGATCTGCCGCAGGTGCTGGCGACCACGTTCGACACGATTCCGGCCGAGGTTCCCTACTTCGATCTCGGCGCGCTACGGCGGCGCCACGGCGATCAGCCGCGCGTGCCGCCGGCCGCGCCGCAGCGGCGGCGGGTCGGGCTGGTCTGGGCCGGCAGCCCGACCCATGACAACGATGCCCAGCGTTCCTGCCGGCTGCCGGATCTGCTGCCACTGCTGCGCACGCCGGGCATCGACTTCTACAGCCTGCAGGTCGGCGAGCGCTCGCAGGACATCGCGGCGCTGCCGTCCGAGGTCACGCTCACCGACCTGTCACCCGGGCTTGCGGACTACACCGATACCGCGCTCGTGCTCGACGAACTGGATCTGCTGATCAGCGTCGATACCTCGGTTGCGCACCTGGCGGGCGCACTGAACCGGCCGGTCTGGATACTGCTGCCCCAGGTCCCGGACTGGCGATGGGGTCTCGCCGGCGACACCACGCCCTGGTATCCGTCGGCGCGTCTGTTCCGGCAGACGGTCCGAAGCGATTGGCATCACGTGGTGGCGGCGGTGGCAGCCGCACTCGCCGCCGCCGGGACGGCGTGACAGCTCAGGCGCGGGCCACGACTCAACGCTGCGTCATCAGCTTCTGCGCCAGCACGGCGGCCTGCACGCGGGTACTGAGGCCCAGCTTGCGCAGCAGCGTGCTGATGTGAGTCTTGACCGTGGATTCGCTGATGCCGAGATCGGCGGCGATCTGCTTGTTGGGGCGCGCGTCCTTCAGCAGCATCAGGATGCGCAGCTCCTGAGGCGACAGCCGGCCGAGCTTGACCTTCAGCGGGTCCTCCGGCCGGGCGATGCCCAGGCGACGCGCCGCGCCGGGCTTGTCGCGATCGTCGTCGCCATCGAGCAGCCGCCGGATGACCGCCTGCATCGCCTCCGGGCCCAGCGACTTGTGGATGTAGGCGATCGCGCCCAAGGCCTCGGCGGTGCGCTGCCAGATCTCCGCCGGCAGCGCGGACACCACCGCGACCCGCATCGACGGAAACTCGTCGGCGAGGAACTGCATCGAGGTCATGCCATCGACACCGGGCATCATCAGATCGAGCAGGATCAGGTCAGCCGATGGATGACTGCGCACCATGGCCTGCAGCGAATCGAAGCAGTCGCACTCGATCACCCGCGCGGCTGGCGCCACCGCGTGCACCGCAAGGCGCAGCGCAACGCGGAACAAGGGATGGTCATCGGCGATCAGGACGGTCGACATTGCGGTCATGACCGGCCGGCGGTGGCGGCGCCGCTGCGACCCTGATCGGGATCAACGGCGGGCCAGCGAGACAATGCTTGCGCCAGCTGCCGGCAGGCGCTGGCCAGCGCGGCGGGGGCGATCTGGCGGTCACAGGCTGACGCCAGCGCCCGCGCGCCGACGATCTCGGCATGCGCCTGGGCGGTCTGCACGAATCCAGCCAGGGCCGCCGGATCAACCGCGGGATCGAGCAAGGCGTCGGCGAGTCCTTCGAGTTCATCGCAGAGACCGGCGATGATCTGCTGCGCATCGTCGCTGCCCAGGTCATCGGCCAGCCGGGCCAGAACCAGCGGATCGGGACGGGCGTCCAGTGCTGCGGGATCGGCGGCGTGCAGCGCGGCGACTTCGCGCAGCGCTTCGTCAAGAACGCGGCGCCGCATCGGCTTGGCCAGATGGCGATCCATGCCGGCGTCGATGCAGGCCTTGCGTTCATCGTCGAGCACGCTGGCGGTCATCGCGTAGATGCGCGGCTGCCGGGGCAGCGGCAGCGCCCGGATGCGCCGCGTGACCTCCATGCCATCGATGTCCGGCATCTGGATGTCGACCAGCAGCAGATCGTACTGGCGGCGCTGGACGGCTTCGATCGCGGCATGGCCGTGATCGACCACATCGGCGTGATAGCCAAGCGATTCGAGCATCTTCAGCGTCACCTTCTGGTTGACCGGGTTGTCCTCGACCAGCAGCACCCGCAGGCCGGACGAGGGTGCCGGCGGAGTGATTCCCGACGCCGCCGCTGCGGCAGCGACGGGCCTGCGCGGATCATGCGACAGCAGCGACAGCAGCGCCTCCAGCAGGGCCGCGCGGCGAATCGGCTTGCTGCGAACCAAGTCGAGATCCGCCGGCAAAGGGGTGGCCAGCCGCAGGCTGCTCAGCAGCAGGATCGGCAGACGGCGGCTGCCGGCGGCCGCTTCACGCTGCCGGATCGCGGCAGCCAGTTGCAGGCCATCCTGATCCGGCATCAGGTAGTCGAGGATCGCGAGATCGAACGGCGTGCCGCGGTCGAGCAACGCCAGTGCCTCGGCGGTGCTGCTGCAGGCACTGACTTCGATGCCCCATTCCTGCGTGATCCCCAGCAGGATGCGTCGATTGACCTCGGTGTCGTCGACGATCAGCAGTCTCTTGCCGGCCAGCGCGGAGCTGTCCACCTGCGGCGGCAGTGGCCATGCCGGATCGGTGCCCGCCATGAAGCTGAACGAAAAGATGGAACCGAGGCCAGGGTGACTGTCGACAGCGACATCGCCGCCCATGCGTTCGGCCAGTCGCTTGCAGATGGCCAAGCCCAGCCCGGTGCCCCCGTAGCGACGCGTGGTGGAGGCATCGATCTGGCTGAAACTCTTGAACAGGCGTTCGAGACGATCGGCCGGCACGCCGATGCCGGTATCGCGCACAGCGACCCGGATGCGGACCGGGCCGGCGGCAGCAGCAGCCTCCACCGGCGCATGGCTGACCGAGACCAGCACTGCGCCGCGCTCGGTGAACTTGACGGCATTGGACAGATAGTTGCCCAGGATCTGGCGCACCCGGTTGCGATCGGCGCGCACCAGTGCCGGCGTGCCGGGTGCGAACTCGCAGGCCAGATCGAGGTGCTTGTTCGCCGCTGCGACCGCCATCTGCTCCAGCGCATCCTCGACCGTGCGGCGCAGCTCGAACACCTGCTCATCGAGTTCGATCATGCCGGCCTCGACTTTCGAGAAATCCAGGATGTCGTTGATCACATGCAGCAGGTGATCCCCGTTGTCGGCAATGGTGTCGAGACTCTGGCGCTGCTCGGCGTCGAGCACGGTGTCGGTCATCAGCTCTGCTGTGCCCAGGATGGCATTGAGAGGGGTGCGGATCTCGTGGCTCATGTTGGCGAGGAACTGGCTCTTCGCGCGGTTGGCCGCCTCCACTTCCGCGCGCGCCTGCTCCAGCGCAACCGCCTGCCAGCGCCAGCGGGCGCCACCCCTGGCGAAGGCATACAGCAGCAGACTTGCGAGTGCGGCCGCGAGGGCCACGATCCAGGGCGCCAGACGGTCGCTGAGCGTGACGAAGCCGGGCGTTGCGGCGGCGTGCAGCGTCCAGTGCCTGCCGGGCAGCTCGATCGAGGTCCGGCCCTGCAGACGGGTATGCACGGCCGCTGACAGGGGCAAGGGGCTATCGTCGTCGGCGCTGCCGGCCGTCGAATACATGAGGCCGCCGGGCTCGATGTCGTCGCCGTCGTAAAGCTCGAAGGCCAGCGGGCTGCCCTCCCGCCCCATCAGGCCACGCATGAAATCGTCCGCGAAGAAGACCACCGTGACCCAGCCCAGCAGGTCGGCATCGCGACGCACCGCCAGATAGACGATGAAGCCGATCTTGCTGCCGTCCTCGCGCAGCACACTCAGCCGACGGCTGACCATCGCGTTGTCGCTGGCTGCCGCCCTCTCGAGCACGGCCTTGCGGCCGGCGTCCTGCATCAGGTCAAGGCCGATCGCGCGCAGGTTGATCGGATCGGGGGGCTCGACGTACAGCACCGCCGCGTGCAGATCGCCGGTGGCCGGCGTGATCGGCGGCGGCGGTGCGCGCAGGTGGAATTCGCGCAGGACGGAAGCATCGGTCAGGCCGGATGGGATCGGCTCCTGGCGCACGCGCGCGATGAAGGCATCCAGCTCCGCTGCCGGCACCGCAGCGGCGAAGTTCATCGCCTTGATGCCCGGATAGCGCTGCGCCAGCTGCAGCCTGTCGACATAGCGGTGCCAGTCTTCGCGGGTCACCTCGGTCGAGGCCGCGAACAGCCCGAGCCCGCCGCGCAGCACCTGCACATAGGTGGCCATGCGCTGCTCGATGGCGAAGTCGATACGCCCCAGCTCGGCATCGAAGCGCGCCTGCTGGTTGCTGCTGACCAGCCGCTGCATCTGCCAGGCGCCGAACAGGCCAGCCACCAGGGTGCCGGCAATCAGCAAACGGGTCTTGGCCGGCAGGCTCGGGCCGGCCGGCCGGCGTGGCAGTTCCTCAGTCATCGGCCGCCTCGCGCAGCAGTAGGGCAACCAGCCGGCCGTGACGCTCGATCAGTTCGGCACTCGCGGACAACGCCGTTGCCGTATCGCCGGACTGCGCCGCCTGCTCGGCCCGGGACGCAAGCTGGGCCAGGTCTGCGGCGCCGAACTGCAGGCAGGTCCCGCGAAGCGTGTGCACAACGCTCGCCAGCGTCCGAAGATCGTTGGCGGCCACGGCGGCCGCATGGCGTTGTCCCTGGATCGGCACCTCCGCCGCAGCGGCCGCCACCAGTTCGCGCAGACCCGTCCCGGAATAGAGGCGACGGAGATCGGCCCAGGTCTCGGCATCGAAATCGGCTGCCTTGTCATGGCCCGCATCGAGTACCGCAGCCAGCGACGCCAAGGTCACCGGCCTGCGCAGCACCGCAGCGGCGCCGGCGGCATGCAAGACCGCCTCGTCGTCCGCAGCACCAACCACGGCGATCAGCCGCGCCGAAGACCGGGCGGCGATCTGCCGGAGCGCGGCCACCGTCGCGCTACCCAGATCGACAAGGACACACGGATATGCGCGGCAGGCCAGCGCCTCCAGCGCCTCCAGCGCCGAGTCGATCTCGCTCGCGATCGACACGGATGGATAGCCGAGCCGCCCCAGCAGCATCGCCAGCAGCCGGCAACTGAGGCGATCGCCGCTCAGCAGCAGAGGCGCAAAACCGGTGTCGGCGTTCTCGTTGGCAGTGGATGGCCGTGTCACGTCATTTCTTCAAAAACCGGCGAAGCGCATTGTCACCAGGAATCTCGCCAGGTCGACGTTCCCAGCGTTGAGTAGCGGTTGGCTTCATGGCCCGGTTGTGAATGTAATCGTGTTGATGATGAGTTGTCCGGCGTAGGTGCTGCAGACGATCGACGCGGCTTTCTGAGCTGCCTACGCGGCAGTGAACGTTCACCGCCGAGCAGCTGAATGGCATCGAGCTTTTCTGAGCTGCCTACGCGGCAGTGAACGAGACGAGGCCAGCGATCTCGTCCTGGACCACTTTCTGAGCTGCCTACGCGGCAGTGAACCCCAGGAGTACGGCCTTGAGCCGACGTTTCGCTTTCTGAGCTGCCTACGCGGCAGTGAACGGTCGAAACCCTGAGGATGTCATCCCCATGTCTTTCTGAGCTGCCTACGCGGCAGTGAACCGCGATCGCCAGCAGGAACAGGTGCACGAACATTTCTGAGCTGCCTACGCGGCAGTGAACGCCATGAACGGCACCGTCTCATCGAGCGCCACTTTCTGAGCTGCCTACGCGGCAGTGAACGGCACCGAAGCCGAGTGGCTGGCCAGCCTGCATTTCTGAGCTGCCTACGCGGCAGTGAACGCACTAGCCGCACCGTGAAACGCGTCGAGGCGTTTTCTGAGCTGCCTACGCGGCAGTGAACGTTCACCACGCGCGTGACCGCCTCCAGGTTGTCCTTCTGAGCTGCCTACGCGGCAGTGAACGAGTTGCTCCACTACCTGAAGCTGATCACCAACTTCTGAGCTGCCTACGCGGCAGTGAACGCGCCGGCGTGACTTCTGCGCCTTCACCGTCACTTCTGAGCTGCCTACGCGGCAGTGAACCCCGCCGCGCGCGGTGGCCCTGCAGGCGGTGCCTTCTGAGCTGCCTACGCGGCAGTGAACCAGCCGAACCGTCAAGCGCGTCGAGGCCTGGTCTTCTGAGCTGCCTACGCGGCAGTGAACGCCGTTGCGCTGTTCCCGGCGGTGACCTGGGTCTTCTGAGCTGCCTATGCGGCAGTGAACAACCAATGCCGGCCTCGCGGCAGGTTCAGCGTCTTCTGAGCTGCCTACGCGGCAGTGAACCACCGGTCACCGTGCGCCTGGGGCTTGAGGCCTTTCTGAGCTGCCTACGCGGCAGTGAACTTGGCGATGGCGAGATTGCCAAGGATTGTCATTTTCTGAGCTGCCTACGCGGCAGTGAACAATATCGTTTGACAAGTCTCGCTCCATCCACATTTCTGAGCTGCCTACGCGGCAGTGAACGCCTGCATCTCGTCGAGTACGACGGCCCCGACTTTCTGAGCTGCCTACGCGGCAGTGAACGACAAGGCGAGAGCCGATGTTGCCGACCTGTTTTTCTGAGCTGCCTACGCGGCAGTGAACGGGTCTCGGAGACATTCGGCACCGGAGTCGCATTTCTGAGCTGCCTACGCGGCAGTGAACATGGAGAGGCAGCCGGGTGGAGGCGAGTCGCTTTTCTGAGCTGCCTACGCGGCAGTGAACTACGTGGAGAGCGGCACCCAGTACCCGGCCGTTTTCTGAGCTGCCTACGCGGCAGTGAACCCGCATAACGACGCGTGCTGGTGGTACCCGCTTTTCTGAGCTGCCTACGCGGCAGTGAACTGGCGCGCTGCATGACCGCTACCATCCGGTCTTTTCTGAGCTGCCTACGCGGCAGTGAACGAGCAGCGCCGGGTCGACGCGGTTCGCTTTCATTTCTGAGCTGCCTACGCGGCAGTGAACTCGCGACCTGGCGTACGAGGCCAGCGCTCAGCTTTCTGAGCTGCCTACGCGGCAGTGAACGTAGCGGTTGGCACCGGCCGCGCTCAGCGTGAATTTCTGAGCTGCCTACGCGGCAGTGAACGTGCTGGCCGCCGGCAGCACATCGTTCATCGCTTTCTGAGCTGCCTACGCGGCAGTGAACATCTGGTGGCAGATCACCACCGCCGCCA